>DATBLK010000024.1:0-9284 GCA_036555405.1 Anaeromyxobacteraceae bacterium | reverse complement strand
GGTGGGCCTGGGCCGACTGCGGCGACTTGCCGGGGATGGAGATCTGGGGCTGGTTGATGCTCTCCACCACGGCGACCACCTGTTCGCGGGTCGCCGAGAGGTAGGTGATCTCGGGGTCGTGTCGGAACACGGGACCTCCGTCTCAGCGGGCCACCAGGGTGTGCTCCTCGGTGAAGGTCTCGGTCTCGGCGGCGCTGCGGACCATCTGCACCAGCGGGACCTCGAGCAGGAGCTGTCCGCCGCCGGCGCTGCCCTCGCCGATGACCACCCGCAGCTTCGCGTCGCGGGAGGTGCTGCGGCGGACATCCCCGGCCCGCTTCGAGGCCACGAGCGTCACCCGGTTCGCCCCCGGGGTCAGGAACTTCGTCACCTCGAAGGGATCCTGCTCCGCGTCGGAACGCACCTCGCTCACCCACCGGCCGTTGACGAAGACGGCGACGTCGTACTCGGTGATGCCCCTCTCGGTCTGCTCGGCGACGAGGAAGTAGCGGCGGGTGAGCCTGTCGTCGCGGCGGGGCGGCGGCCGGGCGTCGCCGGCGGGCGCGGGCGGCCGCGGCGGAGGCGCGGCGACGGGCGCCGAGGCGGCGAGGGGCGGGGCGGCGGGCGCCGGGAGGGGCTCGGCAGGCTGAGCGGCGGCGCGCGGCGGCTCGGCCTCGGGCCGGGCCACGGCGTAGCCCCGGGCGACGATGTTCACGTTGCCCTTCTCGTCGATGATCACGGTCGCGTTCTCGATGCGCTGGCTCACCGCGCCGTCGATGGGAACGCCGTTCAGCGAGATCCGGGGCTGGGCCGCGGCGGCCGGCGCCAGCAGGAGGAGGGCGATGGTGGCAACCGTGCGCATTCGCTCGCCTTGGTAGCCTCGGACGGCCCGCCGCGTCAAGAAACCATGCCGCGGGACCCCTAGACGCCGCGCGCGTCCGAACCCCAGACGACCTTGTGGATCTGGATGTTCAAGCGGACCTCCTCGCCGGACTCCAGGATCCAGCGGGCGAGGTCCCGCGGGTCGAGGCGGCCGTGCACCGGCGAGATCAGCACCGCCGCCCGCTCCGGCAGCCGGTGCCGCCGGATCACCTCGAGGGCCCAGCGCCAGTCGGCCTCCGAGTCGACGACGAACTTGACCTCGTCGTGCCGCTCGAGGCGGTCGAGGTAGCCGAGGTCGGGCGTCTCCTCGCCCGAGCCGGGCGTCTTCACGTCGACGATGCGGACCACCTCGCGCGGCAGGCCGTCGAGGGGGCGCTGGCCGTGCGTCTCGACCGCCACCTCGTACCCGGCGCCGAGGAGCTGCTGCGCCAGGGCCGGGAGCTCGGCCTGGAGGGTGGGCTCCCCGCCGGTGAGGAGCACGAAGCGGCAGGGGTGGCGCGCCACCTCCCGGAGAACCTCGGCGCGCGACATCTCCGTCCCCCCGTGGAAGGCATGGGCCGAGTCGCACCAGACGCAGCGCAGGTCGCAGCCGGTGAAGCGGACGAGGACGCAGGGCCGGCCGGCCCTCGTTCCCTCCCCCTGGATGCTGAAGTAGATCTCGGCGACCCGCACCGGGCCGTTCTAGCGCGGGACGGCGGAGGGCGCCTGCCCCTCGGCGAGGGCGACGCGCGGCGGCACCTCGCCGCGGAGCCGCTCCCACTCGGCCCGGACGCGGCGCGGGTAGGCGCGGTAGCGCTCCGGGACTCCGCCCTCCTCGCGGCGGAGGCGGCTGATCCGCTGCGGCCCGGCGTTGTAGGCCATGAGGGCCAGCTCGGTGTCCTGGCGGAAGGCGTCGAGGCAGCGCCGCAGGTAGCGGATGCCGGCGCGGACGTTGAGGACCGGGTCGGCGGGGTCGGCCGCGAGCCGCCCGCGCTCCGCCTCGCTGCGGAAGGTGGAGGGCTTGAGCTGCATGAGGCCCTGCGCGCCCCGGCGACTCACGGCCTCCTGGTCGAAGCCCGACTCCACCTCGATGACCGCGAGGACGAAGAGCGGGTCGAGCCGCGCCTCCTCCGCCTCCTCGGCGATGGCCGCGGCCAGGCGGGCGTGGTCGTGGCCCTCGGCCTCCGGCATCCGGTCCTGGATCAGCGCCGCGAGCCAGCGCGCCGACGCCAGCCGGGCGCAGGGGCGCTCGCCGGCGCAGGAGGACGAGATCCAGGTCTCCACCCCGGAGTGGGCGGAGACCCCGCCGGCGGCCCGCGGGAACCCGGCGACGGCGCCGAAGACGGCGACGGCCACCGCGGCCCCCGCGAGACCACTGGCGACCGGACGGCTCAGTGGACCTCCTCCCGGCCCGGCTCGGGCCGTCCCCGCTCCTGCGCCATCGCGTCGAGCCGGGCCGTCAGCGCGTCCACGCGCTGGCGGAGCCCGTCGACCTCGTCGCGAGAGGGGATGCGGACCCGGTTCGTCGCCTTCTTCACCGCGTCGTCGATGGCGCGCTCGATCTCGCGCCGCTGGGCGCTCAGGCGCTCCCCGAAGTCGCGGGCGTGCCGCCGCACGTCCTCGGGCGTGAAGCCGGCGGCGTCGGCGATGCGGCCCAGCACCTTCTCGGCTTCCTGCTCCGCGGCGTTCAGGCCCACCAGCGCCTGCTCCCACGCGTCCTTGAACATCCTCTGGAGGTCGGCCATGGCTATGCCCCCTCCGCTCGGCGATGGGCCTTCCGCGGGGACCTCGCCTCGAGCCGCTTGGAGAGCCGCGCCAGGTCGCGCGAGAGCTGCTCCACCTGCTCGCGCGTGGCCACGCCCAGGAAGGCGATGGCCTTCGCCTGCAAGTCGACGAGCCGCTCCGCCGCCTCGGCCCGGGCCCGGTCGCGCCAGTCGGCCGCGAGCTCCAGGCCCTGCGTGCGGAGCTTCCCGAGGCGAGCCCTGAGCTCGTCCACGGTCCAGTCCTGCTTCGAGAGACGCTGCACGAGCTCGCCGATCTCCCGGCGGCCCTCCTTGCCCTTCACCAGGAGGTCCCTAAGGACCCGCTGGGTGTCCTCCTCGAGGGCCCCGAGGCGCGCCTGCGCAGCCTCGAGCGGCTCCCTGAGGAAGGGGGGAACCTTGACGGTCTTCTCGGCCATCGTCGGCCTCCACTCTCCGCCCGGATGGGGAACATCGCCAGACGCCGGTGTCCGAACTGGCGCCCCCATCATAACGCATTGCGTTAAGCCGTCAACCGCCGCAACGCGTCAGCCGCCGCCAGCACCTTCTTAAGCCAGCTTGAGCGTGCCTTGCACCCCCACGGTCCTGGTACAGGCGTCCAGGCCTCTTCCCGCTCACGGTGCATGAGGCGGACCGGGGCGGCTTCGTGACGATCTCACCCCTTCGAGGTAGTCCCCACGGCCTCCTCGACGCTCCGGAAGCCGTCCCGCTTCAGGAGCTCCGCCAGCCCTGCGATGATGCGGCGCGGCACGGCCGGACCGCCGTAGACGAGGCCGGTGTACAGCTGCACCAGCGTCGCCCCCGCGCGGATCTTCCGGTAGGCGTCCTCGGCGCCGAAGACGCCGCCCACGCCCACGACCGGGAGGCGCCCGCGGGCCCGGGCGTGGATCCGGCCGACCACCTCCGTGGCCCGGCGCTCGAGGGGCGCGCCGGAGAGGCCGCCCGCCTCGGCGGCCCGGGGGTGTCCGGCCACGCCGGCCCGGTCGAGCGTGGTGTTCGTCGCCACGATCCCGGACGCCCCCGCGGACACCGCCACCTCCACTGCCTCGTCGAGCGCCTCGTCGGCGAGGTCGGGCGCGAGCTTCACCAGGAGCGGTCGCGGCCGCGGAAGGTCCCGCGCGCGGCGCGCGCAGGCGCCGAGGAGCCGCTCCAGGGGCTCCCTCTCCTGGAGCCCGCGGAGCCCCGGCGTGTTGGGCGAGGAGACGTTCACCACCAGGTAGTCGGCCCAGGGGTGGAGGCGGTCGATGCAGAAGAGGTAATCCTCCTCGGCCCGCTCGTTGGGCGTGTCCCGGTTCCGCCCCACGTTGATCCCGACGAGGCCCGGCCGGTCGCCGGGCCGCAGCGCCGCGAGCCGCTCGGCACAGGCCACGGCACCCGAGTTGTTGAAGCCCATCCGGTTCACCAGAGCCCGGTGCTCCGGAAGGCGGAAGAGCCGCGGCCGGGGATTCCCCGCCTGCGGGCGCGGCGTGATGGTCCCGATCTCGACGTGGGAGAAGCCGAGCGCCAGCAGGCCGGCGGCGCGCACCGCCCCCTTGTCGAACCCCGCCGCCAGGCCGAGCGGGCTCTCGAAGTCGAGGCCCAGGGCGCGCACCCGGAGCGACGGCTCGGGGCGCCGCCGGACGGCCCGCGCCACCGGACGCCAGCCGAGGAGGCGGAGCGCCGCCAGGGCCGCGGCGTGGGCGCGCTCGGGGTCGAGGAGGAAGAGGAGCGGCCGGATGAGGCGCCAGATCACCGGCGCGGCTTCTACCACCCGCCGGGCCGGGCGTCACAAGTTCTTCCGGAAGAACCCGGCGATGCGCTCCAGCGTCCGGCGCACCAGGACGGCGTCCGTCGAGGCCAGCGCCCCGTGCGTCAGCCCGGGGAGGACCAGGAGCTCGGACGGGCCGCCGGCGCGGAAGAGGGCATCGGCGAGCTTCAGCCCGTGGAAGAAGTAGACGTTGTCGTCGGCGGAGCCGTGGACCACGAGGAGCGGACGCTCCAGCCGGTCGGCCCAGGTGAGGAGCGAGGAGCGCCGGTAGGCGGCCGGGTCCTCGTCGGGCAGGCCCAGGTACCGCTCGGCGTACGCCGTGTCGTAGTCGCGCCAGTCGGTCACCGGCGCGATGGCCACGGCGGCCCGGAAGACGTCGGGCCGGCGCAGGACGGCGAGCGCCGCCATGTAGCCGCCGAAGGAGCCGCCCCAGACCCCGACGCGCTCGAGGTCCAGCTCCGGCACCTCGGCGGCGAGGGCGCGCAGCCCCGCGACCTGGTCCTCGAGGGCCGGGCCGCCGAGGTCGCCGGCGATGGCGCGCGCCCAGGCGCGGCCGCGGCCCGGCGTGCCCCGGCCGTCCACGGCCACGACGAGGAAGCCCTGGTCGGCCAGCCACTGCTCCAGGAGCCGGGGGGCCACCACCGCCTCCCGGAACCCCGGACCCCCGTACACGGCCACCACGGTGGGCAGCTTCCGACCCGGCCCGAGGTGGCGCGGCCGGACGACGAGCGCGTAGAGCCCTTCCCCCGGGCCGACGCGGCGGATCTCGCCGCGGGTGGCGAAGGGCGGCGGCTCGGCCACCGAGGGCAGGGATGCGAGCCGCCTCCCGTCCGCGGCGAAGGCGACCGGCGGCTCGGCGCCGGCGAAGCTGTTGCGGGCGACGAGCACGACGTCGCCGCCCCGCGAGAGCCAGGCGCGGGTCGTCGCCGGGCCGCCGCCCGCCGCGAAGCGCTCCGGCCGGCCGGCCTTCCTCGCCACCCAGAGGTGGCTCTCGGAGGGATCCGGGCCGCCGGTGAACCAGAGCCAGCGGCGCTTCTCGTCGAATCCCACCCACCCTCCGCCCCCCGTGGCCAGGTTCTCGAGGCCGTGCTCGGGGCGAACCCAGCTCTCGCGGAGCTTCCCATCGGCGGAGCGCAGCTCGACCTCCGGCCCGCCGTTCCGCTCGGTGAACCAGAAGAAGCCGGTCCCGTCCCCGAGCCAGCGCGGGTAGCGGGCGTGGACCTCGAGCCAGCGCGGGTCGCGCTCCTCCACCAGCGGCCGGGTGGCGCCCGTGTCCGGGTCGGCGGCCAGCAGGACCATCTCGCTCTGGCGGCGGTTCAGGACCACGACCGAGAGCGGCCCGCGCTCGGGCCACTCCACGTGGGCCACGTAGGGCCACCGCTCCCGGTCCCACTCGAGCCAGGTGGTGGGGCCGCCGGCGGCGGAGACGACGCCGATGCGGACCCTGGCGTTCGCCTTCCCCGCCCGCGGGTAGCGGAAGACGTCTGCCGGCCGCTCCGGGTGGAGGGGGTCGTGGATCGTGAACTTCTCCACCTCGCGCTCGTCGGTCTCCTGGTAGGCGATGCGCCGGGAGTCGGGCGCCCACCAGTAGCCCTCGAAGCGGTTCAGCTCCTCCTGGGCGATGAACTCGGCGACGCCGTGCGAGACCTCCTCGGACCCGCCCCGGGTGAGGCGGCGTTCCTCGCCGGCGGCGAGATCCAGCACCCGGAGGTCCCGGTCCACGACGTAGGCCAGGGAGCGGCCGTCGGGCGCGAAGCGCGGGTCGAGCGGCCGCCCCGAGGTCCGGAGCGGCCGGGCCGGGCCCCCGGCGCGCTCGACGAGGAAGAGCCGGCCGCCCAGCGCCACGGCCACGCGCTTCCCGTCGCGGGAGAGCTGGTAGCCGGTGATGCCGCGGGCGCTGATGCGCTGGCGCTCGAGCTGCGCGCGCTCGGCCGCGGTCAGGGTGTCGCTGGCTCCGGCGAGGATCCCCTCGGCGCTGGCGAGCTCCCGCGTGCGCCCCGAGACGAGGTCGGTCTCGAAGAGCGACTGCACCGGCGAGCGCGGGCCGGAGCGAAGGAACAGGGCCGCGTCCCCGTCCGGCGTCAGCGCGGGCCGCGCCGGCCGCCCGGCGGCGAAGCGGCGGGTCTCGACGTACTGGCGGAGGAAGGCGTCGGGCGGGTCGGCCGGGGGGGCGGCGGCGAGGAGGAGGAGGAGGGTCGGGGTCATGGGCCGACCTGCCGCTCCATCACCATCGCGTCCTCTCCCTCCTCGGCGTAGTAGTTCGGGCGCACGCCCACCATCCGGTACCCGAGCTTTCGGTAGAGCGCGATGGCCGCCTCGTTCGAGCGCCGCACCTCGAGGGTGACGAGCCGGATCCCGCGCCGCCGGCCCCGCGCCTCCGCCTCCCGCATGAGGGCCCGGGCGACGCCGCGCCGGCGATGCTCCGGCGCCACGGCGACGTTGAGGACGTGCATCTCGTCCTGGACCGTCCAGTAGACGATGAATCCCTGCACCTCCTCGACCCCGGGGCTGCCGTCGACCGCGAGCAGCACCGTCGACCAGTCGTGGAGCATCTCGCGGCGCATGAGGTCGGCGGACCAGGGATGCCGGAAGGAGGCGTGGTTGATGACCATCACCCGGTCGAGGTCGGCCGGAGCCATGGCCCGGAAGCGGCGCGGCGCAGCGGCGATCACGGCCTGCCCTCCCCGCCGGAGAAGCCCTCCAGCACGCGGATGGTGGCGCGGGAGCGGAGGTCGGCCAGCAGGGCCTTCACCTCGCGCCCCGTCCGCCGCTCCGCCAGCGCCGCGCGGCCCGCGCCCCGCAGGCCCGCCCGGTCGGGCGAGCGCGCGTCGGGCCCCAGGAGCCGGTCGACCTCCTCCTCCCTCACCCGGCCGGCGGCGGCGACCCGGCTGTCGACGTAGCGCTGCACCCGCAGCATGCGTCGCAGGACCACCAGCAGCTCCTCCTCGGTGACGTCGCAGCGGGCAAGGAAATCGCGGTAGGCGCCGGGCCTGGAGAAGCGTCCCTGGAAGCGGCGCAGCTCCTCCACCGCCTCGGCGCGGTCGACCTCGAAGACCTGGAGCCGGACCACCTCCTCGAGGAGCAGGAGCTGGTCGATGAGCCACTCGAGCCCGGCGCGGAGGGCCGGCCCGTCGAGCTCGCCGTCGGCCGCGCCGGTGGCTCCCCGCGACACCAGCGCGATGCGCGTCTCCTCCTCGAGCCGCGTCAAGGTGATGACCCGCGGCTGCTGGGAGCCCGGGGTGCGGATCACCGCCACCACCTGCTCCACCACCCGCTGGCCCTGGGACGGCGGCGCGGCGAGGAGCAGGGCCAGGGCGAGGGCGCGGCGCATCGGCGCCGATTCTAGTGTCCGGCCGGGCGGCGAGCGAGCCGTTGACGGGCCCGGGGGAGGCGCTAGGTTCTAGGAGTGGGCCGCGACCTCTACGACGTCCTGGGCGTGCCGCGCACCGCCTCCCCCGAGGAGATCAAGAAGGCCTTCCGGCGGCTGGCGCGCAAGCACCACCCCGACGTGAACCCGGGCGACAGGAAGGCCGAGGAGCGCTTCAAGGAGGCGACCGCCGCCGCCGAGGTGCTCACCGACGCGAAGCGCCGGACCCTCTACGACGAGTTCGGCCCCGACTCGCTGCGCTCCGGCTTCGACCCGGCGCGCGCCGAGCAGTACCGGCAGTGGAGGCGCCAGGGCATGCCCTTCGACCTCGGCGGGTTCGCCGGCCACGGCGAGGGCGGCGCCGACTTCCAGACCATCTTCGAGCAGATCTTCGGGGGCGGGGCCGCCCGGCGCGGGGGTGCCCGCGGCGGCGAGGACGTCGAGGCCGCGGTGGAGGTGGACCTCCGCGACGCCGCCCTGGGGGCCGAGCGCGAGATCCGCCTCCACGGCAGGGTGCTGCGGGTGAAGATCCCGCCGGGCGTCGGCGACGGCTCGCGCATCCGCCTCGCGGGGCAGGGCGGGCCCGGCGCCTTCGGCGGGCCGGCCGGCGACCTCTACCTGGTGGTGAGGCTCCGGGAGCACCCCCTCCTGAAGCGCGAAGGGCGCGACCTCACCCTCGAGCTTCCGGTGACGGTGCCCGAGGTGGTGAACGGCGCCGAGGTCACGCTTCCCACCTTCGACGGGCCGGTGCGCCTCCGGGTACCGCCCGGCTCGCAGTCCGGAACCAGGCTGCGGCTGCGCGGCCGTGGCCTCCCCGACCTCCGCGGCCGCGGGCGCGGCGACCTCTACGCCGTGCTCCGGGTGGTGCTTCCGGACGACGGCGAGCCGCTGCGGCGGGCGGCCAAGGCGCTCGAGGGGCTCTACCGGGGCGATCCACGGGCCGGCATCTCGTTGTAGAAGGAGCGCGGAGGCAACTTGGGAATCTTCGGTCTCTTCGGCTCGAGGGAGGAGCGCGAGCGCGGCGCGCTCCGGAGGCTGGGCAAGAAGGTCACCGAGCGCTACGGCCCGCCGGAGAACCGGCAGAAGGCCATCGAGCAGCTCGCCGCCATGGGCACCGCGGACGCCCTCGCGACCCTCTGCCTGCGCTTCACGGTTCGCGCCGAGGTGGGGATCACCGACGACGAGGAGAAGGAGACGGTGCGGCGACACCTCGTCGCCGCCGGCGAGGCGGCCCTGGGGCCGGTGCGCGAATTCCTGGAACGGCACGAGTCGGGGGTCTCCTGGGGCCTGCGGGTCCTCTCGGCCCTCCGGGAGGCGGGCGAGGTGGAGGCGGTCGTGCTCGCCCTCCTGGAGAAGGCCGGCAAGGAGTACACGCGCGACCCGGAGAAGAAGCTGGTGCTGCTCTCGTGGCTGGCGGAGCACCACGCGCGGCCGGCGACGGCCGCGATTCCTTCCCCCTCACCCTCGCCCTCTCCCCCTGCGGGGGAGAGGGGAAGCGCGCCCCCGGCCGCCCGCGGAGGTGAGGGGGCGGGGGACGCGAGCCGCAGCCCCGAGGAGCGCGCCATCCTCC
>DATBLK010000389.1:0-12573 GCA_036555405.1 Anaeromyxobacteraceae bacterium | reverse complement strand
GAGCGCGTCGCAGCCCACCACCGCCACCTTCCCCATCTGCCGGGCCACGAGCGCGGCGTGGCTCGTCATCCCGCCGAAGGCGGTGAGGAATCCCACCGAGGCGTTCATGCCGCGGATGTCCTCGGGGCTGGTCTCGTGGCGCGCCAGGATCACCGTCTCGCCGCGGGCCTTCCAGGCCTCGGCGTCCTCGGCGAAGAACACGATGCGGCCGCAGGCCGCCCCCGGCCCGGCGGGGAGCCCGCGGGCGAGGAGCCGCCCGGCGCGCACCGCCTCCTCCTTGGCCCGGGGGTCGAAGATGGGCCGCAGCACGTGGTTCAGCGCCTCGGGCTCGACGCGGAGGAGCGCCTCCTCCCGGGAGATGATCTTCGCCCCCGCCATCTCCACGGCGATGCGCACCGCGGCCAGGCCGGTGCGCTTGCCGCTGCGCGTCTGCAGCACGTACAGCCGGCCGCGCTCGATGGTGAACTCGATGTCCTGCATGTCGCGGTAGTGGCGCTCGAGCCGGGCCCGCACCTGCTCCAGCTGCCGGGCGATCGTCGGCCAGCGGGCCTCGAGCTCCCCGATCTTCTGTGGGGTGCGGATGCCGGCGACGACGTCCTCGCCCTGGGCGTTGACCAGGAACTCGCCGAAGAACTCGTCCTCCCCGGTGGCCGGGTTGCGGGTGAAGGCCACGCCGGTGCCCGAGTCCTCGCCCCAGTTCCCGAAGACCATCGACTGCACCGACACCGCCGTGCCCCACTCCGAGGGGATGCCGTTCAGCTTCCGGTAGGCGATGGCCCGGTCGTTCTCCCAGCTGCGGAACACGGCGCCGACCGACTGGAGGAGCTGCTCCATGGGGTCGTCGGGGAAGTCGACGCCCCGGCGCGTCTTCACCTCGGCCTTGAACTCGGCGACGAGCTCGCGGAGCGCGTCCACCGGGAGCTCGGAGTCGAGCCGGACGCCGCGCTGCTCCTTCTTCCGGTGGAGGATGACCTCGAAGGGGTCGCGGTCCTCCTTGCGCTCGGGCTTCATCCCCAGGACGACGTCGCCGAACATGGCGCAGAAGCGCCGGTAGCTGTCCCAGGCGAAGCGCTCGTCGCCGCTGCGGCGCGCCAGCCCCTCCACGGTGGCGTCGTTCAGGCCCAGGTTGAGGACGGTGTCCATCATCCCGGGCATGGAGACCCGGGCGCCGGAGCGCACCGAGACCAGCAGCGGGTCCTCGGCGTCCCCGAAGCCCTTGCCGGTGAGCGCCTCGACCCTTCGGAGGGCGGTGCGCATCTCGGCGTCGAGCCCGCGGGGGAGCTTCTTGCCGGAGCGGTAGTAGGCGGTGCAGACCTCGGTGGTGATGGTGAAGCCCGGCGGCACCGGGATCCCGATGCGGCTCATCTCCGCCAGGCCCGCCCCCTTGCCGCCGAGGAGGTTCTTCATCTCCCGGTCGCCGTCGGCCTTGCCCCCGCCGAAGGAGTAGATCCGCTTCGTCGCCATCGCGCCCTCCGTCGATGCCCGGTGGAAAAACCGGCGCCCATACTGCCAGACGGGCGCGCGCCACGGAAACGCGGCGGGCCGGCCGCGGGCGAGAACTGATCGGGATCAGGGAAGGCGCTACACCCGCATCGACTCGATGCGCGCCTCGTCGGCCAGGGGCGCGACGGCGTAGGTCTCCACCATGTCGCCCTCGCGCCACTCGACCCGTACCTCGGCGAGCGCCCGCCCCTTCCCGTAGCGGGCCACGACGCTGGCCGCGAGGACGCGCTCCTCCCAGGTGGGATCGCCCTCGACCAGCGCGACCGGTCCGAGGAGCCCCGCGGCCTCGAGGCGGGCGCGCCCGGCGGCGTAGCGCTCCAGGACGGCGTTCTCGACCTCGCTGCGACCCACCACCAGCTTGGCGCGCGGCGACAGCCGGAAATGGCGCCCGGTGGAGAGGAGCACGACGTCCTCCGGCTCGAGGCGCCGCTCCTCGCCGAGCGCCTGGCGCTGGTCGAGGACGTCGAAGAACTTGCGCGCGAAGGCCTCGTCGGTGAGGTAGCAGCAGCCGCCGGCGGGCTGCGGCCAGTCGACGACGCCCAGCTCCCGCGCCAGCGCCATCTGCCGCTGGCGCGAGCGTCCCGAGATGTCGAGGAGGGACGAGCGGTCGACCAGCCCTTCGCGCTCGGGGATGGTGGGCTCGAGGAGCAGCGCCGAGAGCGGCCGGAGCAGCCGGCCCTCGAGCCCGCTCTCGCGCTCGATGGTGCGCAGGGTGTCGCGCCGCTGGCTCTTGGGCCGCTGGCCCAGGACCTCGCCGGTGAAGACGAGGTCGGCCCCCTCGCGCTCCATGACCTCCCGCGCCCGGGACATCATGAAGATCCGGCAGTCGACGCAGGGGTTGGCGTTGGCGCCGTAGCCGTACCGGGGGTGGACGAGCATGTCCAGGTACTCGCGCCCGGAGGCGTCGAGGTACTCGATCTCGACCTCCAGGTCGGCCGCGGCGCGGAGGGCCTCGTTGCGCGGCACCGTCCCGTCGGCCCGCCCGCCCTTGCGGCGCTGCGTCTCGGTGACGCAGAAGCCGGTGTAGAAGTTGACCGCCTTCACCTCGACCCCCTGGCGCTTCATGAGCGCCAGCGCGAGCGTGGAGTCGAGCCCGCCCGAGATCATGGCGATGGCCCTGGCGCGCCGCATCCCGCCTCGCTAGCCCGGGCGCCGGGCCCGCACCCGGAGGTAGCTCTTCCAGGCGGCGCCGTCCCGGAAGGTGGCGAGGTGCTCGTGCCGCGTCGCCCGGCACCACATGGGCATGTCGGTGGCGATGCCCGGGTCGGTGGCGATGACGAGCAGCACCGCCCCGTCGGCGAGGGCGCGCACCGCCTTCGCGGTCTCGACGATGGGGTAGGGACAGAGCCGGCCCGAGGTGTCGAGGGTGCGGTCGGGGTCGGGGAAGGCGGCCGGCATGGAAGAGCCTTTAACCCGGTGGCGGGCGCGGCCGCAAACGATCGCGGCGGGGTTCCGGGAATGCGGTCCCCGGCCCGCCGTTTCCTCCGGAACCCGCGGGAGGCCTGGCGCATCGGAATTGCCGGTCCCGGCCGCTTTTGGTAAGGAAGCGCCCTGTCTGCGGCGGCCCCGGCGCGACCTCCCGCGCGGCCCTGAGGCGAGGAGCACATGAAGAAGGCGAGCTGGTTCATCGCGCTGGTGGTGGGCATCGTCATCGGCGTCGTCGGCGACCGGATGATCTCGGGGCAGGGCGTGCGGCCGCCCGCGCCGCAGCAGCCGGCCGCCCGGCCGGCCCAGCCGGCCGCGCCCCGGCCGCCCCCGCCCCCCGCGGCGGTGAAGGTGCCGCTGCGCCCCGACGACCCGCTGAAGGGACCGGCGGTCGCCAAGGTCACGGTCGTCGAGTTCTCCGACTTCCAGTGCCCATTCTGCAGCCGCGTGAACCCCACCCTGAAGCAGCTCGAGGAGGCCTTCCCGGGCCAGATCCGCTTCGCCTGGAAGCACCAGCCGCTCTCCTTCCACCCCAACGCCATGCCCGCCGCCGTCGCCTCCGAGGCGGCGCGCGAGCAGGGGAAGTTCTGGGCCTTCCACGACCTCGCCTTCGCCAACCAGTCGAGCCTCTCCGCCGCCAGCTACGAGGCCTGGGCCGGTCGGATCGGCGCCGACGTGGCCCGCTTCAAGAGGTCCGTCGAGGCGCAGAGCGGCAAGGCGCGCATCGACGCCGACATGCAGCTCGGCAACCAGGTGGGGGCCGGGGCAACGCCGACGCTCTTCCTGAACTGCCGCCGGCTGGTGGGCGCTCAGCCCCTCGAGACCTTCAAGGCCGTCGCCGAGGAGGAGCTGAAGAAGGCCGACGCGCTCCTGGCCCGCGGCGTGGCGCTCGACGCCGGCTTCTACGACCGGGTCTGCGACGAGAACGTGAAGTCGATGCCGGCCGTCGCCGAGCCGCCGCGCCCGCCCCCGCCGCCCGCCGGTCCGGTGGACGTGCCGCTCCGCGGCGACGAGCCGGCGCGCGGGGCGGCGAAGCCCCAGGTGACCATCGTCGAGTTCTCCGACTTCCAGTGCCCCTTCTGCAGCCGCGCCATCCCGACGATGAAGCAGATCGAGCAGGAGTACGGATCGCGCGTCCGCATCGTCTGGAAGCACCAGCCCCTCCCCTCGCTCCACCCCGAGGCCGTGCCGGCGGCGCTCGCCGCCGAGGCGGCCCGCCAGCAGGGCAAGTTCTGGGAGATGCACGACAAGCTCTTCGAGAACCAGCGCGCCCTGGGGGCGTCGGCCTACGAGGGCTTCGCCCGCGAGCTCGGGCTCGACCTCGCCAGGTTCCGGACGGCCATGGCGGACCCGAGGACCAGGGAGCGCGTGCAGGCCGACCAGGAGGTGGCCGCCAAGGTGGGCGCCACCGGCACGCCGACCTTCTTCGTGAACGGCGAGCGGCTCGTCGGCGCCATGCCCTACGACGCCTTCAAGGCGGCCATCGACCGGGCGCTGGCGAAGCGCTGATCGCTCACGCCGGCGCTCCCTGAAGCCAGGCGTGGCCGAGCGCCCGCGCCAGCTCCGCCGGCGCGCCCGCCGGCTCGCAGAGCTCCCACACCGGCACCTCGCCCAGGCCCTTGAAGGCGGCTCGCCCGACGCGCCGGAAGAGCTCGGCGGGCCGGCCGTCGGGGTGGAAGGTCGCCACCAGCGGCTGGGGCAGGCGGCCGAAGTACCAGCGGGCCCGGAGCTCGCCGGGGATGGCCTCGGGGTCGAGCACGACCTCGCGGATGCTCCGCTCCGGCTCCACCGCCGCCAGGAAGGCGTCGAGGGCCTCCTGCGAGAGCGCGGCCCCGCTGTTGTAGACCTCCCCCGGCTCCTCCGCCGCCAGGCCGCGCGCCGCGGCCTCCAGCGCCTGGCGCACCGGCCCGGACGCCGCCCGGACGGCGGCGTCGAGGGCGCCCGCCTGCGCCAGCGCCAGGGCGGCGCGCTCGGCCTGGGGCGGCAGGGTGACCGTCAGCGGGCTGTCGACGAAGACCCGCCAGGCGTGCTCCAGCCCGGCGTGGCCCCGGACGGCGCGCTCCGCCTCGAGCTCGGCGTCGGCCCGGGCCCGCGCCAGCGGCACCCGGGCCGTCCCCCGGGCCGACTCGTTGATCTTGTCGGCGACGGCCACGCGGTTCGCCCCGAAGACCTCGTCGTCGATGAGGACCACGAGCGGAGCCGCGCCGAAGGAGAGGAAGACGCCGGCCTCGAGCCCCTGGCCTCGGGCCCGCGCCAGGGCCCGCTCCCGCTCGCTCGCCAGGCGCGCCTCCTCGTCGCCGGACCTGGCGACCCGCGCCAGCGCCTCGAGCTGCTCCCCCGACCCGGGCGCGGCCCGCGCCATGGCCTCGCGCGCCGCCGCCTCCTCGCGCCGGAGCGCCGCGACGTCCGCCCGGTACCGCTCCTCGATGGCCCCGAGGTCGCGGGCCACCGCCTCGGTGGAGACCTCGCGCCGGAGCCGCTCCTGGTACTCGGCGAGGATGCGGCGGATCTCCTGCGCCAGCGCGACCAGCGACTCGATGTCGCCGGAGAAGGTGATGGCGTCGCCGAGCAGGTTGTTCATCGTCACCCCGCCCTTGTCGGCGAGGTGGCCCATGCCGCGGTAGAAGCGCTTCGCCGACGCCAGGATGGGACCGTAGAACTCGGTGCGCAGGAACTCGGCCATGGTCGCCGGGCCGAGGAGGCCGGTCCGGCGGGTGAAGTCCATCACGTCGCAGAAGAGGTGCCCGACCGGCTGGTGCGTCCCCTCGAGGAGGATGGGGCCGCCGCGGGCCGTGATCCGGTAGAGGCGGCCCGCCTCCCACTCGGCCTCGGCGCCCCCCTCCGCCTCCTGACCGGTCCGCGGCGCCACCGCGCGGCGCGCCGGCGCCAGCATGCGCTCCAGCGCCGCGTCGGCGTACACCGCGGCCGCGACCTCGCCGTACTCGCGGCAGGCCGCCTCGCGCGAGAAGCCGAAGGAGAGGGCCGGGTCCCTGGGGCGGTAGCCCTTCAGCGCCCTCGCAGCCTCGGCGAGCACCTGGCCGGTCTCGCCGGGGAGCGCCTCGCCGTCGGCCGCCGTCCGCCGGAGCTCCCTGCGCGCCGGCTCCTCGGCGAGCGCGTGGACCAGGCCCTCGGGGGAGGTGACCAGGGCGCGGAGCGACTTGAGGCGGTCGCCGTGGCCGCTCACCTCGGCGGCGAGGGTCGCCTGGACGAGCAGCGTCCGCAGGCGCGCCGTGGCCACCGCAGCGGAGGCCCGGCGGGCCAGCTCCTCGTCGGCGAGGAGCGCAGCCGCGACGTCGCCGGCCGCGGCCGCGGCGTCGGCCCCCAGCGCCAGGCGGGAGACCTGGTCCTCGCCGCGCGGCAGGCCGGCGGAGAGCTCGCAGCCGTAGAGGGTGGCGCCGCCCAGGCGCCCTCCGCGGCCCAGGAGCGGCGCCGGGGCCACCACCGCCTCGAGGCGGAGCAGGAGGGGGTCGCCGCCCGCCCGCCCGGCCTCGCGCCAGGCCCGGAGCACGCCGGTGCGCGCCGCCACCCAGAGGCCCACTCCCTGGGCGGCGCGGAGGTAGCGGTCGACGGGCGGGCCGGGCAGCCGGTCGCGGGACGCGTCGGCGGCGGCGAGCAGCTCGGCGTAGAGCGCCACCGCGGCGACCAGGGGCGTCTCCTCGCGCCCGCCGCAGGCGGCCATCTCCGCGAGCGCCTGGCGCATGACCTCGATCCACAGGCCGGTGAGGGAGCGGCCCCGGCCCCCCGGGCCCATCCAGGCGCACAGCAGGCCGCCGGTGAGCGCGGGGTGGCCCTCCAGGCCCAGCGAGGAGGCGGCGCGCAGGTCGGCGCCGCCGCCGCTCGGCCCCAGCGTCGGAGCCGCCATGGGCAGGGCGGCGTAGCCCTCGCTCATCACCAGGCGGTCGAGGTCGTCGGCGGGGACGAAGTGGCGGTGGCTGGTGGCGAGGAGCAGCGCCAGGTCGGCGGCGGCGCCGCGGACGATCCCGGTCGCGTCGCCGGCGAGCCACACCGGGATGCGCGGGTCGCCCGGCGTGGCCCCCAGCGTGAAGCGAAGCCGCGAGGCGTCGAAGCGGAGGAAGTCCGCCGGCGCCTGGCGAGCGGCGGCGAAGATCTCCCTGCGGCGCGCGGCGACGGCCGACGGCATCCCGTGCCTCCGCGGCTATCTTCGCTCGGCGAGCGTCACCCGCGCACGCATCGTTTCGGCGCCGCGCGCCCAGACCACCTCCACCGCGTCGCCGGGCCGGTGCGCGCGCAGCGCGTAGGTGAGGTCCTGGAGGTTGCCGATGCGCTGCCGCCCGACCTGGAGGATCACGTCCCCGCCCCGCAGGCCGCCCTTCTCCGCCGGGCTCCCGGGCCGCACGCCGGTGAGCAGCACTCCCGGCTCCTGGCGCTCCTCGAAGTCGGGGATGGAGCCGAGGTAGGCGCCGTACCCGGAGGCGCGGTCGCCCCGCTCGCCGCCGGTCCCGGGCGGCGGCGGGGTGCGCACGACCTCCAGCCGGGCGCGGCGCTCGCTCGCCGCCCAGGCGCACCGCCAGGCGAGGCGCGCCACCGCCGAGAGGCCGGCGCCGTCGATCTTCTCGGCGGTGTCGCTGGGGCGGTGGTAGTCGAGGTGCGCGCCGGTGAAGAAGAAGAGCACCGGGACGCCGCGGGCGTAGAAGCTGGTGTGGTCCGAGGGGCCGTAGCCGTCGCCGGCGCCGAAGGCGAGCTGGAGCGGGACGGCCGGAGCGCGGCCGGCGAGCGCCTCGACGTCCTCGCGGAGCCCCACCGCGGTGTCGGCGCCGTCGACGTAGACCTTCCCCTTCCCCGGCCGGCCCACCATGTCGAGGTTCACCATGAGCTGCGTCCGCTCCGGCGGGCAGGCGGCGATGGGGTTCTTCACGAAGTGGCCGGAGCCCAGGAGCCCGAGCTCCTCGGCGGAGAAGGCGACGAAGGCCACGGTGCGGCGCGGCCTCGGCCCGGCGGCGAAGGCGCGAGCGATCTGGAGCATCGCCGCGGTCCCGCTGGCGTTGTCGTCGGCGCCGGGGTGGACGGCGCCGGTCGCCTCCGGGGCGAGCGAGGCCTCGCCGCCGAAGCCGAGGTGGTCGAAGTGCGCGCCCACGACCACGCACTCCGCCGCCCGGGCCGGGTCGGCGCCCGGGAGGAGGCCCACCACGTTGGCGGTGCGGGCCCGCTCCTGGACCACGCCGGCGGCCAGCCGGACGCGCTTCGCCAGGGCACGGGATGCCGGCCGGGCCGGCCCCTCGGCGGCGGCGATGGGTGCGGCCAGGGCGGCGGCATCGACGCCCACCCGGCGCAGGCCGGCGAGCGTGGCCCGCGCCGCGACCAGCCCGGCGCGGGAGGAGACCTGGCCGCGCCAGGCCGGGAGGTCGTCGGCACCCGGGTGGTTCCAGTCGTCCCGCACCATCAGGATTCCGGCGGCGCCGTGGTCGCGCGCGTTCATCGCCTTGTAGCGCCACTCGCCGTACGAGTAGGCCGTGGGGTCGCGGAAGGGCGAGGCGGCGTCGGCCTCGCGCGGAAAGTGGCCGGCGACCAGGACCACCTTCCCCTTCACCTCCAGGCCGGCGTAGTCGTCGTAGCCCAGGGCCGGGGCGGTGATGCCGTAGCCGGCGAAGGCGAGCTCGCCGGCGGCGACCCCCGTGTCGCTGAAGGTGAAGGGCTGCCACTCCTGTCCCAGGGCCAGGGTGGCGCCCTCCACCTCCAGGGCGTTCTCGCCCTCGAGCCGGGCGCCCACCGGGGCCTCGAAGGCCTGCAGGAAGCCCTCCGGCCCCCCCGGGGCCAGGCCCAGCGCCCGCATCCGGTCGGCGATCCACCCTGCGGCGGCGGCGTCCCCGGGCGTCCCCACGCCGCGGCCGGTGCGGGACGGATCGGCGAGCCAGGCGACGTCGGCCAGGGCGTCGGCGGGGCGGATGGCGGCCTCGCCGGCCCGGGGGGCCGGGCGCGAGAACGCACAGGCGGCGAGGAAGGCGAGGAGGACGGGGAGGAGGCGGCGCATGGTGCTCGGGGTCGGGCGGCGGAGGCGCAGCGGCCTTGCGCGCCGCGCCATCACCGGGTATGGATCGACACGCACATCATGCGCCGCACAATCTTCAAATCCAAGATCCACCGGGCCACGGTCACGCACGCGGACCTCGACTACGAGGGCTCGGCGACCATCGACGAGGACCTGATGGAGGCGGCGGGGATCTGGGAGTACGAGGCGATCCACGTCTGGAACATCACCCGCGGGACGCGCCTGCAGACCTACGCCATCCGCGGGGAGCGCGGCTCCGGCGTGCTCTGCATCAACGGCGCCGCCGCCCACCTGAACAAGCCGGGCGACCTCGTCATCCTCGCCACCTTCGCGGAGATGGACGAGGGCGAGGCCCGGCGCCACGTGCCGACGGTGGTGCTCGTCGACGACCGGAACCGGATCGCGTCGAGCGGCGCGGTCGAGGTACCGGGGCCGGCGCGGCGGGTGTCGGCATGACGGTGCTTCTTTGGCGGAGCTAGACTCGAGCCGCACCCCGACCTCGCCACCTTCCTGAAGCTGTGCCGGCCGGGCCGCGCCGTCCCGGTGCGCGTCGAGATCGAGGCCGACACCGAGACGCCCGTCTCCGCCTTCCTCAAGCTGTCGCGCGGCGAGTCCCACGCCTTCCTCCTCGAGTCGGTCGAGGGCGGCGAGCGCAGCGCCCGGTTCTCCTTCCTCGGCGCCGGCCCGCGGCAGCTGCTCCGCTGGCGGATCGGCGAGGGGGGCGACCCGGTCGAGCGCATCCGCCGCGAGCTCGCCACCCACCGCGCGGTGCGGGTCGAGGGCACCCCGCGCTTCTCCGGCGGTCTCGTCGGCTTCCTCTCCTACGACGCGGTGCGGCTCTTCGAGCCGCGGGTGCCGCTCTCCGGGCCCGACGAGCTGGGCTTCCCCGACGCGTTCTTCATGGACTTCGACCGGCTGGTGGCCTTCGACGGCCGCCGCCACTCCATGCACGTGATCGCCGAGTCCCGCTGCGGGCGCGGCGACGACCCGCGCGTCCTCTGGCGCCGGGCGCTGCAGCGCATCGAGGAGACCCTCCGCGCGCTCGCCCGGCCGCTTCCGGAGCGCCGCGCCCGGCCGCAGCGGCCCCCGGCGGTCCTCCGGCCGCGCACCGGCCGCGCCCCCTTCGAGGCGGCGGTGCGCCGGGCGCAGGAGTACATCGTCGCCGGCGACTGCCAGCAGGTGGTGGTCTCGCAGCGCTTCGACGCCCGCGTCTCGGCGGAGCCCTTCGACCTCTACCGGGCGCTGCGGCGCGTGAACCCCTCCCCCTACCTCTTCTTCCTGCAGGACGGCGACCGGGCGCTGGTGGGGAGCTCGCCGGAGACCCTGGTGAAGCTCGAGGACGGCGAGGTCACGCTCCGGCCCATCGCCGGAACGCGCCGCCGGGGCCGCGACCCCGCCGAGGACGCCCGGCTGGAGGCGGAGCTCCGCGCCGACGAGAAGGAGAACGCCGAGCACGTCATGCTGGTGGACCTCGGCCGCAACGACGTCGGCCGGGTGGCGGCGGTGGGCTCGGTGAAGGTCACCGCCTTCCGGACGGTGGAGCGCTACTCCCACGTCATGCATCTGGTCTCCGAGGTCCGGGGCAGGCTCGCCCCGGGGCTGGGCGCGGCCGACGTGCTCCGCGCCGGCTTCCCGGCCGGGACCGTCACCGGATCGCCGAAGGTCCGCGCCATGGAGATCATCGACGAGCTCGAGCCGGCGCGGCGCGGCCCCTACGCCGGGGCGGTGGGGTACTTCGACCGCGGCGGCAACATGGAGATGTGCATCGCCATCCGCACCCTCCTCCAGGCGGGCGAGCGGGTCTCGGTGCAGGCCGGGGCCGGCATCGTCTACGACTCGGTGCCGGCCGCGGAGTACCAGGAGACCGTGGCCAAGGCGCGCGCCCTCTTCGCGGCCGTGGCCCAGGCCGAGGCCGGCTCGCTCGAGGCCCCGGCGCCGGCCCTGGCGCGCGCGGCCGCGCCCGCGGCCGGCGGCGCCGCGAAGCGAAGGCGGGCGGGGGGCCGGGGGTGAGCGGGCCGGCTCGAGCCCGCGCCGAGCGGCGCGGCCGCCGCCCGCGGCTCCTCCTCGTCGACAACTACGACTCCTTCGCCTACAACCTGGTGCAGTTCCTGGGCGAGCTGGGCGCGGAGGTCGAGGCGGTGCGCAACGATGCCGTCGACGTGGCCGCCATCCGCGCACGCCGCCCGGACGGCCTGGTCCTCTCCCCCGGCCCGTGCACGCCGGACGAGGCGGGCGTCACCCTCCCGGCGGTGCGCGCCCTGGCGGGCGAGCTCCCCATCCTCGGCGTCTGCCTCGGCCACCAGGCCATCGGCCAGGCCTTCGGCGGGCGGGTGGTGCGCAACCGGCGCATCGTGCACGGCAAGGCCTCGCCGGTGCGGCACCGCGGCACCGGGCTCTACGCCGGCCTCCCCAGCCCCTTCGCCGCCGGCCGCTACCACTCGCTGGTCGTCGAGCGCCGCAGCCTGCCGCGCGCCCTGGCGGTGACCGCCTGGACCGCCGAGGGGGAGGTCATGGGGATCCGCCACCGCTCGCTCGAGGTCGAGGGCGTGCAGTTCCACCCGGAGTCCGTGCTGACCCCGGACGGGAAGCGGCTGCTCGCGAACTGGCTCCAGCGTCTGGGAGGGAAGCGATGATCCGGGAGGCCCTCGCCAAGCTGGTGGAGGGGCGCGACCTGGCGCGCGCCGAGATGGCGGAGGCGATGGCCGAGATCGCCGACGGCGGCGCCACCCCTGCCCAGGTGGGCGCCTTCCTCGCGGCCCTGCGGCTCAAGGGGGAGACGGTGGAGGAGATCACCGGCGCCGCCGCGGTGATGCGGGAGCGCGTCGACCGGGTCCGGGTGTCGCGCCCGGTCTTCGTCGACACCTGCGGCACCGGCGGCGACGGGTCCAACACCTTCAACATCTCCACCGCCGCGGCCCTGGCCGTCGCCGGCGCCGGCCTCACCGTGGCCAAGCACGGGAACCGCTCCGTCTCCTCGCGCTGCGGCTCGGCCGACGTGCTGTCGGCGCTGGGCGTGGACGTCGACGCGCCCAAGGACCGGGTGGAGCGCTGCATCGAGGAGGTGGGCATCGGCTTCCTGTTCGCGCCCCGGCTCCACCCGGCCTTCAAGGCGGTGGCCGGCATCCGCCGCGAGCTGGGCGTCCGCTCCATCTTCAACCTCCTCGGCCCGCTGGCGAACCCGGCCGGCGCCCGCCACCAGGTGGTGGGCGTCTTCGAGCCGCGCTGGGTGCCGGTGATCGCCGGAACCCTGGCGGCCCTGGGCGCCGTCCACGCCTTCGTCGTCCACGGCGAGGGGCTCGACGAGATCGCGGTCACCGGGATGACGCACGTCTGCGAGGTGAAGGGGACCGGGGTGGAGCGCTACACCGTCGTGCCCGAGGACCTGGGGCTGCGGCGCTGGCCGCGGGCCGACATCGCCGGCGGCGACGCCGAGCACAACGCCCGCATGCTCCGCGACCTCCTGGGAGGGCAGAAGGGCGCGCCGCGCGAGGCCGCCCTGGCCAACGCCGCCGCGGCGCTGGTCGCCGGCGGCGCCGCCGCCGACCTCCCGGCGGGCGTCCGGCTCGCCGCCGCAGCGGTGGACTCGGGCGCGGCGCGCGAGAAGCTCGAGCGGCTCGTCCAGGCGACGCGGGCGTGAC
>DATBLK010000384.1:0-6862 GCA_036555405.1 Anaeromyxobacteraceae bacterium | reverse complement strand
CACCTGGGTCGAGACCGGCGGCACCTCGGTGACCGTTCCCGGCTCGGTCCTCCACGTGGCCGCCGACACCGGCGGCGCCTGGGTGGCGCACACCACCGGCCTGTCGCGCGTCGAGCTGGGCGCGGTGGCGGGGACCTCGGCCTTCGCGCCGTCCGAGGTGCTGCCGCCGGTGTCGCTGCCCGGCGGCGCCCTGGCGATGGCCTGGCGCACCGGCGCCTCCTGGCAGGTCGGCACCTGGACGCCGGCCGACGCCAAGGCGGGCAGCGCCCCGAGGGCGCTGGCGCTCTCCCACCCGGCGACGGCGACGTTCGCCGTCGACGGCGTGCTGTGGGTGGCCACCGCCGCCGCCGACGGGAGCGTCGTCCAGGCCCAGTCGATGACCGGCTCGCCGCCGCGGGTGGTGGACACCGTCGCCCTCGACGGCCCCATCGGCGACCTGGTGGCGACGTCGCCGAACGGCCGGATGCTGGTCGCCGTGAGCCAGGGGACCCGCGACGTGCTGCTCTACCGCGCCGACCCGGAGACGC
The DNA here is from genome assembly GCA_036555405.1 of Anaeromyxobacteraceae bacterium. GTDB lineage: Bacteria > Myxococcota > Myxococcia > Myxococcales > Anaeromyxobacteraceae > DATBLK01. The sequence goes on along the minus strand of DATBLK010000384.1, from coordinate 6,335 downwards.
GCTTCCCCCTGCTGGCCGACGTGACGGTCGCGGGCGCGGTGACGGGCTTCGCCTTCGACGAGAGCGGCGAGACGGCGTACGTCATCACCCGGGTCCCGGAGCAGCTCATCGCCCTCGAGTAGGGGGGGCTCGACCCCCGCCGTGGCGGCGGCGTGGCGGCCGGCGGGGGACGGACCCTGCGGCCGCAGGCGGACCGCGGTCGCTCACGCCCTCGCGCCGGGGGCCGGCTCCTCGACCTGCTCGAAGAGCGGCCCGGCGTGGTGGTGGCAGATCTGCCACCGGCCGCCCTCGCGGACGAAGAGGTTGGTGGCGACGAGCGCCGGCCCGCGCGGCAGGCGCTCCTGGCAGACGACGTAGGCGACGCCGCCCGCGACGTGGGCGGTGGCGGCGGAGCATCGGAGGTCCGGGGGATCGCCCCCCAGGATGGCGCGCCAGCTCGCCATCACCGCCTCGCGGCCCCGGAGCGCGTTCCAGCCCGGGTGCACGCAGGCGACCGGCGTCTCGCGCGCCCACAGGGCCTCGAGGGCCGCGAGGTCGCGGGCCGCGAAGGCCGCGTAGAAGGCGTCGTTGACGTCGAGCACCTCGATCTCGTCGCGGGACATGTCGCGCTCCTCCTGGCGCCGGCGCGCGCCCCGGCGCCGCACCGGCGCACCCGGATTCCTGCCGGGCGGCCCGCGGCGGCGCAGCACGGCCTGCGGGGACGACCCCTCTGGCCGGGAGCGGCCGAGGTTCCCATATCACGGATCTTCCTCTCTCATAGCGGACAGATCGACCGGCGATCCTCTGCACATCGAATACCACGTGAATGCTGGCTGTTTTCTGGCTCGCGCCAACCTTGACGCCGGAATATCCGTCGAATAGGATGTGCGTCCACTTTAACGGACATCCCCGAAAGGCCCTGTCCATGGCACTCCCGACGACCAGGAAGCTCCGCTTCGAGACTCTGCAGATCCACGCCGGCCAGGACCCGGCGCCGGGCACGAACGCCCGGGCCGTGCCCATCTACCAGACGACCTCCTACACCTTCGACTCGGCGGAGCACGGCGCCCGGCTCTTCGCGCTGCAGGAGTTCGGGAACATCTACACCCGGATCATGAACCCGACGACCGACGTCTTCGAGAAGCGCATCGCCGCGCTCGAGGGCGGCGTCGCGGCGCTGGCCACCGCGTCGGGCCAGGCGGCCCAGTTCCTCGCCATCACCAACATCGCCCAGGCGGGCGACAACATCGTCTCGACGAGCCTGCTCTACGGCGGCACCTACAACCAGTTCAAGGTGACGCTGCCCCGGCTCGGCATCGGCGTGAAGCTGGTGGACGGCGACGACGTCGCCGCGCTCAAGAAGGCCATCGACGGCAAGACCAAGGCCCTCTACGTCGAGTCCATCGGCAACCCGGCCGGGAACGTCCCGGACTTCGAGGCGCTGGCGAGACTGGCCCACGACAGCGCCATCCCCTTCATCGTCGACAACACCTTCGGGGCCGCCGGCTTCCTGGCGCGGCCCATCGACCACGGCGCCGACATCATCGTGAACTCGGCCACCAAGTGGATCGGCGGCCACGGCACCTCCATCGGCGGCGTCATCGTCGACTCCGGCAAGTTCGACTGGGCGGCGAGCGGCAAGTTCCCGTTCTTCACCGACCCCTCGCCGGGCTACCACGGCCTCAAGTTCGCCGACGTCTTCGGCCCCAAGGGGCCCTTCGGCAACATCCAGTTCATCATCCGCGCCCGCGTCGAGGGCCTGCGCGACATCGGTCCGGCGCTCTCGCCCTTCAACGCCTTCCTGCTCCTGCAGGGGCTCGAGACCCTCTCGCTCCGGATCGAGCGCCACAGCCAGAACTCGCTGGCGCTGGCGAAGTGGCTCAAGGGCCACCCCTCGGTCGACTGGGTGAACTACACCGGGCTCGAGGAGCACCCCTACCACCAGCGGGCCCGCAAGTACCTCCGCAACGGCTTCGGCAGCGTCTTCACCTTCGGCATCAAGGGCGGCTTCGAGGCCGGCAAGAAGTTCATCAACGCGGTGAAGCTCGCGAGCCACCTCGCCAACGTCGGGGACGCGAAGACGCTCGTCATCCACCCCTCCTCGACCACGCACCAGCAGCTCAGCGCCGAGGAGCAGAAGTCCGCCGGGGTGACCCCGGACCAGGTCCGGGTCTCGGTGGGCCTCGAGCACATCGACGACATCCGCGAGGACTTCGAGGAGGCCTTCCGGGCCGCGAAGTGACGGCGCGCGCCGCGCCTGCGTCGGCGCAGGCGGCCCGGACGGGTGGCGGGCTCGACCGGCGTGCTGGAGGCCGGTCTGGCAGATCCTCGAAGGCGCAGTCGAGCTTCGGCAGTCGAGCTTCAGTAGTCGTCCGGCTCCCGCTGCACGGTCGACCAGAGCTCGTCGAACTTCGGGCGCACGTAGGGGTCGAGCGACTCCGCGAATTCCCGCGGCAGCTTCCGGACTGCGACGAGCCGCTGGACGTCGGCCAGGTCCTGGAGGCGATGCGGCGCGGTCATGCCGGAAGCGAGCTTGAGCTCGACGAGCCGTGGCAAGGACAGGACGCGAAGACGCCCGGCGGTGGTCGCCGCTTCACGCGGGTCCGGGAAGCTCACCGGCTTCGGCGCGCCGTCGCCCGGGAATTCGCCCTGGATGAGGAAGTCGATCTTCACGCCGTGCTGCGTGTCGCGAATGGCCTTGCCGCCCGGGCGCAGGTCGACGTAGCCCCGTCCAATCCACGCCGCCTTGAAGCGCTCGAGCCCCTCGCGGCTGAGCAGTACGTCGACGTCCTCGGTGGCGCGCACCAGCCCGTGCGCGGCCAGCGAAAGGGCCCCCGCGATGGCGTAAGCGACGCCCAGCTCGTCGAGGCGCCTGGCGATCTCGTGAGCAGCTGCGTGCAGCGGCGACTCGTTCACGAAATACGATCCCAGCCGACGCAGGGCCGCTTCGAGGTTCGCTTCCAGGCTCCCGGTCGACGTGAAGTCCACGAGCGAGCGTAACGCGGGGTCGGCCGTGGGTCCATCTCGCGAATGCAGCGGCCGCGTACAGGGGCGCGCCCGCGCACCCGGGCGCGCCTGCGGACGCTTCGAAGGTCACGAGCCCGGTTCCGCCGCGTTCCGCGCTGCCCAGGCCGGCGCCAGGGTCCGCCAGGCCGTCGCAAGCAGCACGACCGCTCCGCCGAGGAGCGCCCAGGGGCCAGGCCTCTCGCCGACGAGGAGGAAGGTCCAGACGGGGTTCAGCACGGGCTCGAGGAGGACGAGCAGCGAGGCCTCGACGGCGGGGACGCGCTCGAGTCCCCTGGCGAAGAGGAGGTAGGAGAGCCCGAGCTGGAAGATCCCGAGGTAGAGAAGCAGGGCGAGGTCGAGCGGCCGCGGGGCCGGGCCACTGGACCAAAGCGGCAGCGCCGCTGCTGCGGCGAGGAGGTTTCCCAGGGCCAGCGCCGCCGGCGCCCCCTCGCCCCGGAGCCGGCGCAGGCCGAGGATGCTGAGGGCGAAGGCCGCGCCCGAGCCCAGGGCCACCAGGTTCCCGGTGAGCTGGCCCGCAGAGAGCTCGTCGAGGAAGAAGAGGCCGAGGCCGATCCCGTAGACCGGCACCGCCAGGAGCTCGCCGCGTCTGGGCGACTCCCCGACGAGCCAGGGCGACAGCAGGAGAACCCAGAGCGGGGCGGTGTCCTGGATGAAGATGGCGTTGGCGGCGGTGGTGAGCTTGGTCGCCAGGGCGAACTGGGTCACGGTGGCGGCGTAGGCCAGCGCCACGAGCAGCACGGGCAGCGTGGGCCGGGCGCGCGTCGCCCGGCTGGCGGCGAAGAGGAAGCCCGCGGCGACGAGGGAGCGACCTCCGGCTATCTGCCACCCGGAGAGGGCGCAGAGCTTCATGGCGGCGCCGGCGGTCGACCAGAGAACCGCGGCGGCGAGGAGGAGTACCCGGCTCCGGAGCAGATCGACCTCACCCGCCGCGCGCCGCGAGCTGGCGCAGCAGCTCGAGCCCGGCCGGCCACTCGCCGTGGCGAGGGCAATCGTGCCGACCCGCGGCTGTGGCTTCTCCGACCGTCACTGGCACGAAGAGCACGAGGGATGTCGGCGACCTGCGAAGTGGGGCGCCCGGGGCTCGAACCCGAAACCAACGGCTTAAAAGGCCGCTGCTCTACCGTTGAGCTAGCGCCCCGAATGATCGAGCTTCTAGCGCTTTTCGGCCCGGGCCGCGAGCGCGCCGGCCACCGGCTCGAGCATCGCCACCAGCATGACAGCGGGGCCGACACTCCACGCGGCCCCGTCCCGCCCGGTCGCCGTCACAGGCGGAACACGAGCCGGGCCTGCGCCGCCATGTTCGAGTAGGTCTCCAGCCCGGGGCTGGCGCCGGTCACGCCCGCGTCCGTCCAGGCGGACAGGTTGGCGACGCCGATCTGGAAGGCGAGGCCCAGCGCCAGGCGCTGGGTGAGGCCGAGCTCCACGCCGGCGGCGACGAGGACGTTGGTCGCGCCCTCGTCGGCGGCGTCGAAGCCGTTCCCGGTGACGCCCACGCCGGCCCGCAGGAAGGCGGCGAACGCGTCCGAGAGGGCGAGGCGCCCCTCGCCGAAGGCCTCGACGTGCCAGCCGAAGCTCGACTGGCTCTCGTTCAGGCCCGTGGACAGGTAGGCCTTGGTGCTGCCGCCGGCTGCGCCGACGGCCATGCCGGGCGAGATGCGAAGGCTCGGGCCCACCGGGATCTCCCAGCGCACGTCGGCGCCCAGGCCCACGAGGCCGGCCTCGGCCTCGGAGGCTCCGCCGGGGTAGAAGTAGAAGCGGTTGGAGAGCATCCGGTAGTCGGCTCCGATCCCCAGCGCGAGCCCTCCCTCCGCGCGCGCCGCCGTGCAGACGAGCGCCATCGCCACCGCCACCGCCGTTCGCGAGAGCCGTGCCATTCGATCCTCCTCCGTTCGGGGAAGCCCGATGCTTGCCCGCCCCGCCGGGTCCGTCAACCACCGCGTGGCGCGACCTCGAGCCGCGGCGGGCCGAGGCCGGCGCGGCCGCGGCGAAAGGGCCCTCGAGGAGGCCGCGGCCCCTGGCGGGCTCGCGGGGCCGCGGCCACATCGCGTAGGCTCTGGGCCCGAGGGCACACCGGAGGTGGACGATGCCCGCACGGAAGCCCCCCGCCGCCCCCCGCGCCCCCGACCTCTCGAACCTCGCGCCCTGCGTCGCCGACGCCCGCGCCGCGGTGGCCTCCCGCCTCGAGGGCCCGCCCGACCCGGTGTCCTTCGACGACCTGGTGGCCCGCCTCGACCGCGCCCGCGACGAGCTTCCGCCGCTCTACCGGACCGCGGTGCTCGACCCCTTCGCCCGCACCCTCCGCGAGCTCGGCGCAGCCGGGTTCCGCCGCGCCCTGGACCGGGACCCGCGGCGGCAGGCGACGGCGCTCCTCCTCCTCGACGTCGCCCAGGCGCTCCTGCAGGCGGCGGAGGGGACCGAGCCGCGCGCCACCCCCGCCTTCCAGGAGGTGGTCTCCGACCTCTACGACGGCTTCCTCTCCGCCGAGGACCGGAGGGGCGTGAAGCCCCCGGACCGGGGGGTGGTGGCGCCGCTGGTGAAGTGGGGCCGCCCCGACTTCGGCCCCTACACGCTCACCGTCGAGGCGACGCGCTCGGTGGGTGCCGCCGCCGGCGTGGTGAGCCTGCCTCCCTCGCACGCCGGCGGAGCGCTCCTCGGCTGGGCGGCGCTGGGCCACGAGACGGCCGGACACGACGTCCTCGGCGCCGACGTGGGGCTGGAGCCCGAGCTCGCCGCGGCCGTGGCCGCCGCGCTCCGCAAGGCCGGGTTCCGCTCCGTCGCCGACTACTGGGCCGACCGCATCGGGGAGACCGCCTCCGACGTGATGGGCATCCTGAACATGGGCCCGGCCGCGGCCGTGGGGCTCGTCGGCTACTTCCGCGGCCTCCGGGGCGCCATCGACGGCGAGGAGAAGCTCCAGGCCGAGGGGCCGGACTGGGACGAGCACCCCGCCGACGCCGCCCGCGGCTACCTCGCCGCCGCCGCCGTCCGGCTCCTGGCCTTCGCCGGGCGCGAGGCCTGGGCGCGGCAGGTCGAGGCCTGGACCGACGAGGACGCGCCGGCGGTGGTGCTCGCCGGCGTCCGGCTCTCGCGCGTCCGGGCGCGGCGGGCGGCGGCGGCGGTGGCCGGGGCCATCGTCCGGACGCCGATGGCGAGCCTGGAGCACCACGCCCTGGGCGAGATCCAGACCTGGCGCGACGGCGACGAGCGGGTGGCGGAGCGGCTCCGCGCGACCCTGGCCTCCGCCGAGCCGCTCCCCGAGGCGTTCGAGGCCGGGACCTACGCCGCCCACGCGATGGCGGCGGCGGTGGAGCTGGCGGCGTCGCCGGGCG
>DATBLK010000377.1:0-9165 GCA_036555405.1 Anaeromyxobacteraceae bacterium | reverse complement strand
GTGGCAGGTGAGGTGCGGCTCCTCGAGCCTGGCGATGCGCTGCGCCGGCGGCAGGCGCGCCGGGTTGTCGATCTCGACGACGGCGCCGGCGGTGTCGGTCACGCGGTAGACGACCGACGGCGCCGTGGTGATGAGGGAGAGCCCGTACTCCCGCTCCAGCCGCTCCTGCACGATCTCCATGTGGAGGAGCCCGAGGTAGCCGCAGCGGAAGCCGAAGCCCAGCGCCTGGCTGGTCTCGGGCTCGAAGGTGAACGCCGAGTCGTTGAGGCGGAGCTTCACCAGCGCGTCCCGGAGCTGGTCGTAGTCCGCGGCCTCCACCGGGAAGACGCCCGAGAAGACCATGGGCTTCACCACCCGGAAGCCGGGACAGGGGGCCGAAGTGGGCCGGTCGGCGGCGGTGATGGTGTCGCCCATCTTGGCGTCGTGGACGTCCTTCACGTTGGCGACCACCACCCCCACCTCCCCGGCGACGAGCCGGAGCACGGGGGTGGAGTGGGGAGAGAAGACCCCGAGCTCCTGGACCTCGAACTCCTTGCGGTTCGAGAGGAAGAGGATGCGCTGGCCCGGCTCGAGCACCCCCTCGAAGACCCGCACCAGCATCACCACCCCGCGGTACGAATCGTACCAGGAGTCAAAGACGATCGCCTTCAGCGGCGCCGCCGGGTCGCCGGACGGCGGCGGGACCCTGCGGACGACCTGCTCCAGGATCTCGTCGATGCCCAGCCCCTCCTTGGCGCTCGCCGGCACCGCCTCGGAGGCGTCGAGCCCGATGACCTCCTCGATCTCGCGCCGCACGCCGGCGACGTCGGCCGAGGGAAGGTCGATCTTGTTGATGACCGGGACGATCGCGAGGTCGTGGTCCAGGGCCTGGTAGACGTTGGCGAGGGTCTGGGCCTCGACGCCCTGGCTGGCGTCGACGACGAGGATGGCGCCCTCGCAGGCGGCGAGCGAGCGGGAGACCTCGTAGGCGAAGTCGACGTGGCCGGGCGTGTCGATGAGGTTGAGGACGTACTCCTTGCCGTCGCGGGCCCGGTAGGCCATCCGCACCGTCTGGGCCTTGATGGTGATGCCGCGCTCGCGCTCGAGCTCCATGTTGTCGAGGAACTGCGCCTGCGCCTCCCGCGCCGTGACCGTCCCGGTGCGCTCGAGCAGCCGGTCGGCGAGCGTCGACTTTCCGTGATCGATGTGGGCGATGATCGAGAAGTTGCGGATGTGGGCGTTGGCGTCCGGCATCGCGGCGAGCGGGGCTTGTATCACGGCGTCGGCGCGGCTGCTCGGGGGCCCGGGCCGCCGAAAGGCTGCGCTCGGGGCGGCCCGGCTGGACCCTTTCGTGACGGGCAGACCCATTCAGGTGGTATGTCAACCGTATGAAATCACAGTATGCGGTGGTGCTCATGGCGATACACCACAACAGGTTGTGTTCACATGCTTGACACGCAATGGGTCGCCGATAGACTTCGGCTTCCTCATCATCAGCGGGCCGGACCCATCGACCTCCTCCGGCCCGGACGCTGCGGCGGCGGGTGGACGGTGTCGGGGCGGGCGGAGCGGCCGATGTCGGTGTCAGACGGGCGCGGTACTTGTTGGGTCCCCGGCGAGCGCCGGGGCACGGGATGGCCGGGGGCGATCGGACTCCAGGCAGGAACCGGTAGCTGAGACGGGTGCTCGAGACTCGAGCCTCCGGCCACGCACGCGGGCCGGCCGGGGGAGATCTCGCCGCGCGTTCGGCCGAGCGACGGCCGGCGGCGGCAAACGGGAGCGGGAGGGGCGGGCCCGCCGGGCCCGAGCCGAGGAGGACGGACGAGATGATCGAGCGCGAGAGCGTCGTCGGGCACAAGCGGGTTTCACGGACGGCGAGGAAGGGCGCGCGGCGGGGCCTCGCCATCCCCCGGACCTTCACGACGCGCGGCGTGGACCCGGCCGAGGAGATGGCCTGGGAGCTGCGCACCGCCGCCATCACCGGCGAGGGCGGCAAGGTGATCTTCGAGCAGCGCGACGTCGAGGTGCCCAAGCACTGGTCGGCGCTGGCGACCAACGTCGTCGCCTCGAAGTACTTCCGCGGCGCCCTGGGCGCGCCCTCGCGCGAGCGCTCGGTGCGGCAGCTCGTGGGCCGCGTCGTCCGCACCATCGGCGCCTGGGGCCGCAAGGACGGCTACTTCGCCGCCGAGGAGGACGCCGTCGCCTTCGAGGCCGAGCTCAGCCACCTCCTCTACCGGCAGCGGATGAGCTTCAACTCGCCGGTCTGGTTCAACGTCGGGGTCGAGGAGCATCCGCAGTGCTCCGCCTGCTTCATCAACGCCGTCGACGACTCGATGGACTCGATCCTGCGGCTGGCCCACACCGAGGGCATGCTCTTCAAGTACGGGTCGGGAACGGGCTCCAACCTCTCCCGGATCCGCTCGTCCAAGGAGGCGCTCTCGGGCGGCGGCGAGGCGTCCGGGCCGGTCTCCTTCATGCGCGGCTTCGACGCCTTCGCCGGCGTCATCAAGTCCGGCGGGAAGACCCGGCGCGCCGCCAAGATGGTGATCCTCGACGTCGATCACCCCGACGTCCCGGAGTTCGTCGGCTGCAAGGCGGAGGAGGAGAAGAAGGCCTGGGCGCTCATCGAGGCCGGCTACGACGGCGGCTTCAACGTGAAGGGGGGCGCCTACGACTCGATCTTCTTCCAGAACGCGAACCACTCGGTGCGCGTCACCGACGACTTCATGCGCGCCGTGCTCGCCGACCAGGAGTGGGCGCTCGTCGGGCGTCTCGACGGCAGGGTGCTGGAGAAGGTCCGGGCCCGCGACCTCATGCGGCACGTCGCCGAGGCGGCCTGGATCTGCGGCGACCCGGGCCTGCAGTTCGACACCACGGTGAACGCCTGGCACACCTGCCCCTCCACCGCCCGGATCAACGCCTCGAACCCGTGCTCCGAGTACATGTTCCTCGACGACTCGGCCTGCAACCTGGCGTCGCTGAACCTCATGACCTTCCGCGGCATCGACGGCGCCTTCGACGTCGACGCCTTCAGGCGCGCCGTCGACCTCACCATCCTGGCGCAGGAGATCCTGGTCTCCAACGCCAGGTACCCCACCGCCACCATCGGGACGAACAGCGAGGACTACCGGCCGCTGGGCCTGGGCTACGCCAACCTGGGCGCCCTGCTCATGGCCAGCGGCCTCCCCTACGACTCCGAGGCCGGCCGGGCCTGCGCCGCCGCCCTCACCGCGCTCATGACCGGCGAGGCCTACGCCATGAGCGCGCGCATCGCCGGCCACGTCGGCCCCTTCGCCGGCTTCGAGCGCAACCGCGAGCCCTGCCTCTCGGTGCTGCGCAAGCACGCCGCCCACGTCGAGCGCGTCGACGCCCGGCTCGCTCCCCGGGAGATCCTCGAGGCCGCGCGCGGCGCCTGGGCCGACGCCGTCCGGCTCGGGACGCAGCACGGCATCCGCAACGCCCAGGCCACGGTGCTGGCGCCGACCGGGACCATCGGCTTCATGATGGACTGCGACACGACCGGCATCGAGCCCGACATCGCGCTGGTGAAGTACAAGAAGCTCGTCGGCGGCGGCGTTCTCAAGATCGTGAACAACACCGTCCCGCTGGCCCTCTCCCGGCTGGGCTACTCCCAGGACGAGATCGGCCAGGTCGTCCAGTTCATCGACGAGACCGAGACCATCGAGGGCGCCCCGGCCCTTCGCGAGGAGCACCTGGCGGTGTTCGACTGCGCCTTCAGGCCGCAGAACGGCTCGCGCTCCATCCACTACATGGGACACGTGCGGATGATGGGCGCGGTCCAGCCCTTCCTCTCCGGAGCCATCTCCAAGACCGTGAACATGCCCGCCGGCGCCACCGCCCAGGACATCGAGACCGCCTACGTCGAGGCCTGGAAGCTCGGGCTCAAGGCCATCGCCGTCTACCGCGACGGGTGCAAGCGGAGCCAGCCGCTGAACACCGGCAAGGAGCAGCCGGCCGCGCCCGCCGAGGTGCCGCCGCCGGAGGTGCGGCCGGCGCGGCGCCGCCTTCCCGACGAGCGCCGCTCCATCACCCACAAGTTCTCCATCGGCGGCCACGAGGGGTACATGACCGTCGGGATGCACGACGACGGGACGCCCGGGGAGCTCTTCGTGGTGATGGCGAAGGAGGGGTCGGTGGTGTCGGGGCTCATGGACAGCTTCGCCACCTCCATCTCCATGGCGCTCCAGTACGGCGTGCCCCTCCACGTCCTCTGCGACAAGTTCAGCCACACCCGCTTCGAGCCCTCGGGCTTCACCGGCAACCCCGAGATCCCCATCGCCAAGTCGATCACCGACTACATCTTCCGCTGGCTGGCGCTGAAGTTCCTGCCGTCCGGGGACGGAGCGACACCGCTGCCGGCCAAGGAGCTCCCCCCCGGCGCCGCACCGGCCGCCCCCAGGGCCGCCGCGGCGGCGCGTCCGCTCACGGTCGAGCCGCCGGTCGCCGCCTTCGAGAACGCCCAGGACGCCCCGCCCTGCCCGACCTGCGGCCACTGGACCGTGCGGAACGGCGCCTGCTACAAGTGCCCCAACTGCGGCACGACGACCGGCTGCTCGTAGGGCGATCCGCCGGGCTCGTCCCCATCCGCAAGGCTTGGGACGACCCCCGCCCTACTGGACGTGGATCTTCCCGTTCCCCATCGCCATGGCGGTGCAGTGGAACGCCTCGACCCCCGCCTTCCGCGGGGTGACGGTGACGGTCGCCGGCTTGTTCAGCGGGAGCTCGAGGTTCTTCACGCCCTCCGCCGGGATGTCCACGGCGGTGATGCAGGTCCGATCGGTGACGCGGGTGAACACCAGCGTGAGCGGCTCGCCCTTCCTGGCCTTCACCTCGCGCGGCTCGAAGCCGGCGTCGGTGACCTTGATCTCGACCCTCTGGCCGGCGGGGGGACCGGCCGGCGCCGGCGCGGCGGCGAGGAGGGCGAGGGCGGCGATCAGCTGGCGCATGTCCGTTCTCCGTCGGGTGGGGGAGCGGAGGGCATGATACCGCGCCGGCGGGGACGGGCGGGCGGAAAACCAGGGAGGATCCCCCTCGCGCCTGGCGCGCGCCTCTCTCATCGGAACGACCGCGCCCGGTGCTCGACGGCCGGGGCGAGGTCGAGGGGGGCGAGGGTGCGGACGCGGACGTTGACCACCGCGCCGTTCCGCTCCACCCGCCCCCGCGCCTGGAGGAAGCTCTCGGCCCGCGCCAGCGCGCGGTGGCGCCGGTAGACGTCGGGCATCACCACCAGGTTCGCGATCCCGGTCTCGTCCTCGAGGCTCATGAAGACGATGCCCCTGGCCGTCTCCGGACGCTGGCGGACGATGACCATCCCCGCCACCTCCACCGGCGCGCGGTCGGGGAGCCTCTGGAGCTCACGGGCCGACCTGACCCGGCGGCTGACGAGCTGGGGACGCAGGAGCGACATGGGGTGGGCCCGCTCGGAGAGGCCGGTGGCGGCGAAGTCCTGGGCCACCTCCTCGGCGGCCGCGGCCGGCGGCAGGGCGGCCTCCGGCTCGGGCGTCTCCAGGCCGGAGAAGAGGTCGCCGGAGTCGCCAGGGGCGATCCCGAGCGAGCGCCACACCGCCCGGCGGCGCTCCGGCTCCAGGCTCCGGAGCGCCCCGGCCTCGGCGAGCCGCGCGAGCCAGGCCCGCGAGAGGCCGGCGCGCCGCGCCAGGTCGCCGGGCGACCGGAAGGGGCCCTCCCGCCGGGCGGCCACCACCGCCTCCGCCACCGCCCGCGGCAGGCCGCGGACCCGGGCCAGCCCGAGCCGCAGCGCCGGGCGCTCGCCCGCCGCCGCCGGCCTCCCCTCCTCCGGCCCCTCCAGCGCGCACCCCACCTCGCTCCACTGCACGTCGACGCCGCGCACCTCCACCCCGTGCCGCTTCGCGTCCTCGACCAGGGTGTGGACCGCGTAGAAGCCCATGGGCTGGCTGTCGACGAGCGCGCAGGCGAAGGCGGCCGGGTGGTAGCGCTTCAGCCAGGCGGAGGCGTAGACCAGGAGCGCGAAGGAAGCGGCGTGGGACTCGGGGAAGCCGTAGCCGGAGAAGCCGAGGAGCTGGCGGAAGATCGCCTCGGCGTCCTCCCGGGAGATGTCGCGGGCCGCCATCCCCTCGACCAGCTTGGCCTTCATCGCCGCCATGCGCTCCTGGGAGCGCTTGTGGGTCATCGTGCGCCGGAGCTCGTCGGCCTCGCCGGGCGTGAAGCCGGCGGCCACCACCGCGAGCCGCATCGCCTGCTCCTGGAAGAGCGGCACGCCCAGCGTCTTCTCGAGGATGGGGGCGAGCGGCGCGTAGGGGTAACGCACCGGCTCGAGCCCGTCGCGCCGGCGCAGGAAGGGGTGGACCATGCCACCCTGGATGGGCCCGGGGCGGATGATGGCCACCGAGATGACGAGGTCGTAGAAGCAACGGGGCCGGAGGCGCGGCAGCATCGACATCTGGGCCCGCGACTCGATCTGGAAGACGCCGATGGTGTCGGCGCGGCAGCACATCTCGTAGACCGCCGGGTCCTCCGCCGGGACGGCGGCCAGCGACCCCGGGTGCGGGACCGGCGTGGGGAGGACCGGGGCCGGGCGATGGCGGTCGAGGAGGCGCAGGCAGCGGGCGAGCGCCGTCAGCATCCCCAGGCCGAGCAGGTCCACCTTGAGGAGGCCGAGCTCGGCGACGTCGTCCTTGTCCCACTGCACCACCGTGCGCCCGGGCATCGCCGCCGGCTCCACCGCCGCGGTCTCGACGAGCGGGCGGCGGGTGATGAGGAAGCCGCCCACGTGGATGGAGAGGTGGCGCGGGAAGCCCTGCAGCTCCCGGGCGAGCCGGAGGGTCTCCTTCACCGCCGGCGAGGGCTCGAGGCCGGCCTGCCCCAGGAGCTCCGGGTCCACCTCCCCCGGGTCGCCGTGCGCGTCGAGGAGCTTGGCGAGCCGGTCCACCTGGGCGAGGGCGAGGCCCAGCGCCTTCCCCACGTCGCGCACCGCCGAGCGCGCCCGGTAGCCGATGACCTCGCAGACCATGCCGGCGTGGTCGCGGCCGTACCGCTCGTAGACGTACTGGATGACCTCCTCGCGCCGCTCGTGCTCGAAGTCCACGTCGATGTCGGGGGGCTCCCCGCGCTCCGCCGAGAGGAAGCGCTCGAAGAGGAGGCCCATCCGCACCGGGTCGATGGAGGTGATGCCCAGCGCGTAGCAGACGACCGAGTTCGCGGCGCTGCCCCGCCCCTGGCAGAGGATGCCGCGCTCGCGGGCGAAGCGCACGACGTCCCAGACGGTGAGGAAGTAGCTCGAGTAGTCGAGCTCCTCCACCAGCAGGAGCTCCTTCTCGATCTGCCGCTGCACCTCCGCCGGCGGCTCCCCGCTCCATCGCCACCGCGCCCCCTCCGCCACCAGCTCGCGCAGGAGCGCCATGCCGGTGATCCTCCCGTCCTCGCTCCCCTCCCCCTCACCCCGACCGCTGGCGCGGGGGAGGGGGAGGGTGACCGCGGGAGCACTTCCCCTCTCCCCGGGATGGGGAGAGGGCCAGGGTGAGGGGGCGGGTTGCACCGGGTCCGTGCTCCCGATGCTCGTCGGCCGCGCCTCCCGCGCCGAGGCGGCGATGGGAGGCAGCGGGTGCTCCCCCCGGATCTCGTCCATCCGGAAGCGACAGGCCTCGGCGATGCCGACCGCCGCCTCGAGCCCCTCGGGGAAGTCGGCCCACAGCCGCGCCATCTCCTCCGGCCCCTTCAGCGTCCGCTCGGCGTTGGGGAAGAGACGGCGGCCCGCCTTGGCCACCGAGGTGCCGAGGCGCACGCAGGCGAGCAGATCTTGGAGGCTCTGGCGCCGCCGCTCGTGGGTGTGGACGTCGTTCGTCACCGCCACCGGGATGCCGAGCCGCCGCCCGATGCTGCGGGCGGCGGCGATGCGCGCCTCCTCCCCGGCCACGTGGTGGCGCGCCACCGCCAGGGCCAGCCGGCGCCCGAAGGCCTCGCGGAGCCGGGCGGCCGCTTCCCCGTCGGCGCCCGGGTAGAGGGCGAAGAGGCCGCGCGCCCGCTCCGCCACCTCGGCGAAGGGGAGCCCGACGACCTCGGGCCGCCTCGGCGCGCCCTCCGGGCCCGGCGGGCCGCGGTGCGCCGCGGTGACGAGCCGGCACAGGCTCGCGTACCCCTCGCGGTCCTGGGCGAGCAGCACCAGCGAGCCGCCCGCCGCCGGACCCGGCGCCAGGTCGACGACGCCGAGCTCGGCCCCGACGACGAGCGCCAGGCCTCGCCGCCGCGCCCGGGCGTGCGCCCGCACCACCCCGTAGAGGCCGTCGCGGTCGGCGAGCGCCAGCGCCGCGAGGTCGAGGTCGGCGGCCCGGTCCGCGAGCTCCTCCGGGTGGCTCGCTCCCTCGAGGAAGGAGAAGTTGGACTTGCAGCGGAGCTCGGCGTAGCGGGCCATGGCGGTCAGTCGAAGAAGCCGTGGAGCCAGAGCCGCCCGTCGGCCCCGTCCCGGTAGATCCAGCAGTCGCCCAGCTCCTCGAGGCGGGCGCGGTGGTAGTCGCGGTCGAAGGGCTCGCTCCACCACTCGCCGGAAAGCCGCTCCGGCCCGGAGAGCGCCAGCAACCGGTGCGTCCTGCCCCGGCAGCGCACCGCCGCGAGCCGCCCGCCCTCGCCGAGCGCCACCAGGGGGAGCGGCTCGCGGAGCAGGCGCGTGGGGCGGAAGCGGGCGAGGGTCGTCGCCGGGGCGCTCCCCTCACCCTGGCCCTCTCCCCCTGCGGGGGAGAGGGGAAGCGTGCCCGTGGTCTCTCCCCCTCTCCCCCGCGCCGGCGGGGGCAGGGAGGGTCGGGGGGAGGGGGAAGAGGTCGCGGCCGGGCCCCGGCGCTTCCGCGGCTCCCTCCCCTTCTTCCCCGTGAAAGCCGCCGCCCGGTAGGCCGCCTCGGGCCGGTGGCGGTCCACCGGCTCGGCGGCGAAGAGCGCCCCGTCGCCGAGCCGAGCCGCGAGCCGGGAGAGCACCGTCTCGAGCGCGCGCAGCGCCTCGGGCCGGTCGCCGAGGGCGAGCTGCTCGGGCGGCGCCGGCGCCGCCTCGGCGACGGCGAGGCGCAGCCCCGCCACCGGCGCGTCGAGCCGCAGCGCCAGGAGCCGCTCCCGGAGCACGAGGAGCCAGGCCGAGGCGGCGGCGCCCGGGCGCGCCAGCGGGACCTCGACCCGCGCTTCCCCCCGCGGGTCGAGCCGGAGCTC
>DATBLK010000372.1:0-5411 GCA_036555405.1 Anaeromyxobacteraceae bacterium | reverse complement strand
AGAAACGGGCCGTGGGGGTGCGGAACACCGCCTCGTCCGCCGCGTAGCTCTCCTTGTAGTTCCCGATGAGCACGCTAGAGCCGCTCCACCTCGCGGGTCCCGAAGAGCCCGTAGGGGCGAACCATGAGGATCAGGACCAGGGCGGCGAAGGGGACGACCTCCTTCACGCCGGAGCCCGGGAGGAGCGGGTCGAGGTAGCCTCCGGCGAGGTTCTCGAGGAGCCCCACCACCACGCCGCCGACGAGCGCGCCGCCGATGCTGTCGAGCCCTCCCAGGATCACCACCGGGAAGATGCGGAGCCCCACCGCACCGAGCTGCGGGCTGATCCCGCCGATGACGCCGATGACGATCCCGGCCAGCGCCGCCGTCAGCGCCGCCATCACCCAGGAGAGCGAGAAGACGCGCCGGATGTCGATGCCCATGGAGAACGCGGTGGCCTGGTCGCCGGCGGTGGCGCGCATCGCGGTGCCGGTCCGGGTGAAGCGGAAGAGGAGCGCCAGGCCGGCGATGGCGGCCAGGGCCAGGAGGAACGGGTAGAGCTGGCGCGAGGGCAGCACCACCGACCCCAGGGTCACGGCCCGGCGCGGGAAGATCGGCGGGAAGCTCCGGAAGTCGCCGCTCCAGGCGATCTGCGCCACCCCCTTGAAGATCGAGGAGAGGCCGATGGTGACCATGATGACCGAGATGGCGCGCTGGCCGAGGAGCGGGCGGAGGACGACCCGCTCCACGGCCGCCCCCACGGCCGCCGAGGCGACCGCCGCCAGCACCAGCGCCGCGGCGAAGGGGAGCCGTGCCGCGGTCATCGCCGTCCAGGCGAAGAAGGCGCCCAGCATCATGAGCTCGCCGGTGGCGAAGTTGATGACGCCGGTGGACTTGTAGACCACGACGAAGCCGATGGCGATGAGGCCGTAGATGCCGCCGGTGACCACGCCGCTGGCGAGGATCTGGAGGAGGAAGCTCACCCCGCCCCCTGGCGCCGCGTCCCCAGGTAGGCGCGGATCACCTCCGGGTCGGCCTGGACCTCGGCCGGTGTACCGTCGGCGATGCGCTGCCCGAAGGAGAGGACGGTGATGTGGTCGCAGAGGTCCATCACCACGCCCATGTCGTGCTCGATGAGGACCACGGTGACGCCTCGCTCCTCGCGGATGTCGAGGATGAAGCGCGCCATGTCCTCGGTCTCCTCCTCGTTCATCCCGGCGATGGGCTCGTCGAGCAGGAGGAGGCGCGGCCGCGCCGCCAGGGCCCGGGCCAGGTCGACGCGCTTCTGCAGGCCGTAGGAGAGGCTGCCGACGGTGCGCCGGCGCAGGTGCTCGATCTCGAGGAAGTCGATGACCTCGCGCTCCACCTCCTCGCGGAGCCGGAGCTCCTCTCGCCGCGCCGCCGGCCCGAAGAGCAAGGCCCCCAGCGCCCCGGTGCGCAGGTGCGGGTGGGCGCCGAGCTTGATGTTGTCGAGGACGGTCATCCCCTCGAACAGGGAGGTGGCCTGGAAGGTGCGGGCGATGCCCAGGCCGGGCCGCCGGTCGGGCGCGAGCCGGGTGATCTCTCGCCCCTCGAAGAAGACCCGACCCGCCTGCGGGCGGTAGAAGCCGGCGATGCAGTTCAGCAGGCTCGTCTTGCCGGCGCCGTTCGGGCCGATGATCCCGGCGATGGTGCCGGGGCCGACTCCGAGGTCGACGCCGGCGAGCGCCTGCACCCCGCCGAACGAGAGGGAGAGCCCCTCCACGGCGAGGATGTCGCGGTGGCTGGGCCCGGCGGCTTCCTGTGCCATCCGCCCTCCGGGTCCTGACGTCCGGCGCGATACCGGAGATTCTCGGCGGCCGGCCGCCGGGGAGTCAACCTGCCCGGCCCCGGTATTCTCGGTTGGTGAATGCCGCGGGCCGACGGCTCGCCGGAGGCGGGGGACCTAGCTAGTCGTCCCTCCCCTCCCGCTTGCATGCGTCGTGGCCGTGGCCGTGGCCGCCCGCGCCGCGGCCGCGCAGGTCGCGGTCCTCGCCGTGGCCGCCGCGGTCGTCCTCGTCGTCGCGCTCGCGGCATGCCTCGGGGAGCAGGGCCTTCGCGAGCCGCGAGAGCGTCCTCGCCTCGTCCCGGGTGAAGGCCCTGGTCACGTTCTTCCAGACGTGCTTGCGGTACTTCTCGAGCTCCTCCTCCAGCTCCTCGCAGCACCCGGGGGGAGTCGCGGCGGCGCGGTCGAGCAGCCGGCAGAGCTTGTCGGCGAGGTGAGGCCTCGCCGAGAAGGTCCGGGTGAGGTTGCACAGGCTGCCGAAGGTCACCTCCACCGTGAAGGTGGTCGCGGCGCTGCCGAGGTTGCCGGCCAGGTCGGTGGCCGAGGCCGAGAAGGTGTGCGGGCCGAGGCCGAACGACCAGGCGGGGCCGGCGACGTCGGCGCAGGTCGTGGAGGCCACGCCGGAGAGGGCGTCGCTGGCCGCGCAGGTGATGGCGACGCCCTGGTCCACCGTGTAGCTCCCGGCGTTGCCCGACCAGGTGACCAGCGGCGGCGTCCGGTCGATGCGGACGGGCTGGGCGTGGTCGACCTCGACGTTGCCGGCGTTGTCCACGGCGTGGAAGGCGAGGGTGCTCACGCCCTCGGTCGTGAAGGTGACGACGGCGGCGGCCCCGGGCACCGTCGTCGAGGCGATGGGCTGCGCACCCGAGGCGCCGAAGACGATCTCGCGGACGCCGGAGGCCGCCGCCCCCGGGTCGGCGGCGGTGAGGGCCACGTCGACGTCGCCGGCGTTCCAGCCGGCGGCGTTGGGCGCGGGCGACAGGGCGGCCGAGCTCACCGGCGGCGTCACGTCCAGCGAGACGCAGGAGTTGTCGGCGTTGGACCAGTAGGGCGCGACGCCCACCAGCTGGCCGTCGGGCGCCGTGAAGAGCGTCTGGGTGAAGCCCTGCGCGGCGCAGATGTCGTTGGCCTCGCCCTCGGTGAACAGCGAGCCGATCCGGGTGATGTCGAAGACGCCGCTCCCGGTCGCCGTGGAGAAGTCGATCCAGTGGGCCAGGGGGAGCGGGTCGACCGCCGCCTCCACCACCTCGTGGGTGATGGCGGTGACGAGGTCCTCCAGCGTCCCGAAGCACTCGGTGGGGATGACCGCGAGGTTGATGGGCCGGCCCTGGGTGCCGGGGATGACGAAGGGCGGGAGGATGGAGAAGACGGCGCGCGAGGGGATCTGGAAGTGGTAGGCGCCGTAGTTCGTGCAGGAGCGCGAGCCGAAGTCGTCGATGACCGTCCCCTTGGGGAGCAGGACCACGTACACCCGGTTGCTGGTGGGGTTGGGCGTCGCCAGGCACAGCGGCTCGGCGAGGAGCGTCACCGGGTTGACGCAGTCCACCGGGGCCAGGCCGCAGGCGATGCACCCCGGGTTCGGCAGGCCGACCGCCAGGGGCACGCCGGTGAAGGGCGTGAACTCCTCGCAGCTCATGAATCCGAAGATGGCCGGCGTGCTCGTGGTCGCGCCCGGGTTCCTGGCGCAGCCGACGACGCCGTCGGTGCCGGCGCTCCCCTCGAAGTGGAAGCCGGGGACGCCGTACTGGCACAGCCTGTCGAAGTAGGGGGTGGCGACGACGTTTCGCAGGGCGCGCTCGATGTCGGCGCGCGCGAAGTTCCCCGGCGTGGAGTCCCAGCTCTCGCCCCAGTAGACGTTGAAGATCCCGAGGGTCGGATAGGCGAGGTAGCCGAGCGGCAGGACCAGCTCCATGTCCAGGGGGACGTCGTTCGTCGGCGCCGGGCAGGTCGCGGGCGCGGCGGGCAGGGACGGCGGCGTCGCCGCAGCCACCGGCGACGAGCTCTCGCCGAGGGGTGCGCCGCACGCCGCCAGCGCGGCCAGGGCGAGGAGCGAGAAGGAACTGCGGGGAGCGAACCGAGCCATGTGCCCTCCAAGGGGCCGGGCCCCCCGGGCCCGAGGCGCTCCGGCCCCGTCACTGGAGGGCGAATTGCACCACGCCGCGTTCACCAATCGCGAACGGACGGGGCGAGGTTTTTGGGTGTCGCCCCGAAAGGGCGAGCGCTATCGTATGGAGCGGCCCGGGAAGGGACGATGAACAGGAAGGCTCGCTTCAATCTCTGGTTCGTGCTCATCGCCGTCTCCGGCGTGCTCCTGGTCCACGACCTGTGGGTCCGTTCCCAGAGCGTGGCGGTCATCCCCTACAGCCGGTTCCAGCAGCTCCTCGAGGCGGGGAAGGTGAAGGAGGTGCTCATCGACGTCGACTCGATCCAGGGCGAGCTGAAGGAGCCGCTCCAGGACGCGCCCTACCAGGGCCGACAGCGCTTCGTCACCACCCGGGTGACCCCCGAGATCGCCGCCAGCCTCGAGAAGCACGGCGTCACCTTCGCAGGCCGGGTCGAGAGCCCGTGGCTCCACGCCCTGCTGTCGTGGGTGGTCCCGGTCCTGCTCTTCGCGGCCGCATGGATGTGGCTGAGCCGCCGCTTCGGCGCCGGAGGCACCGGCGCCGGGCTCATGTCGATCGGGAAGAGCAAGGCCAAGGTCTACGTCGAGACCGGCGTCGCGGTGCGATTCGCGGACGTCGCCGGCGTCGACGAGGCCAAGGCGGAGCTCGAGGAGGTGGTGTCCTTCCTCAGGGACCCGAAGTCCTACGGCCGGCTCGGCGCCCGCATGCCCAAGGGCGTCCTCCTGGTGGGTCCGCCGGGAACGGGCAAGACGCTCCTCGCCAGGGCGGTGGCCGGCGAGGCGGCGGTGCCGTTCTTCTCCATCAGCGGGTCCGAGTTCGTGGAGATGTTCGTCGGCGTGGGGGCCGCCCGCGTCCGCGACCTCTTCCAGCAGGCGCGGCTCAAGGCGCCCTGCGTCATCTTCATCGACGAGCTCGACGCCCTGGGGCGCGCCCGCGGCGCCTACCCCGGACTGGGCGGGCACGACGAGAAGGAGCAGACGCTGAACCAGCTCCTCGCGGAGCTCGACGGCTTCGACCCGGCGGTCGGCATCGTGCTCCTGGCGGCCACGAACCGGCCGGAGATCCTGGACCCGGCGCTGCTGCGCGCGGGCCGCTTCGACCGGCAGGTCCTGGTGGACCGGCCGGACCGCACCGGACGAGCGCAGATCCTGGCGGTACACGCCAAGAAGGTCCTTCTCGCACCCGACGTGAAGCTCGACGACGTGGCCGCGCTCACGCCGGGCTTCACCGGCGCGGACCTCGCGAACCTCATCAACGAGGCCGCGCTGGTCGCGACCCGCCGCGGCGCCGACCTGGTCTCGATGGGCGACTTCACCGCCGCCATCGAGCGGATCGTGGCCGGGCTCGAGAAGAAGAATCGGCTCCTGAACCCGAGGGAGCGGGAGGTGGTCGCCCACCACGAGATGGGCCACGCGCTCGCGGCCGCGGCCCAGCCCGGCTGCGACCCGGTGCACAAGATCTCCATCATCCCCCGCGGCGTCGGCGCGCTCGGCTACACCATCCAG
>DATBLK010000352.1:0-1684 GCA_036555405.1 Anaeromyxobacteraceae bacterium | reverse complement strand
GGGGCCGACCAGCTGCTGAAGGGCCAGGTGGCGCCGGCGCGCGATGCGCTGCGCCGCGCCCTCGAGCTCCGGCCCCACGACACCAAGGCGCTCGGGTTGCTGGGCCAGGCCTGCTACAAGGCGGGCCGCTTCGACGAGGCGGCCGACGTCTACGCGCGGCTCGTCGTCGAGAAGCCCGTCGACGCCTCGGCCCGGGTGAACCTCGGCCTCGCGAGCCTGAAGGCGCGGCGTCACGCCGAGGCGGTGGAGCAGCTCGGCGCCGCCCTGGACCTGAACCCGAGCCACCGGAAGGCGATGGGGTACCTCGGGCTCGCCTACCTCGAGGCCGGGGACTTCGCGCTGGCGCGCACCTGGTTCCAGGCGGCGGGCAGCGAGCCGATGGTGGCTCGCTGCCAGGAGCTCATCGAGATGGCGCAGCGGGGGGAGGGGCCCCAGGCC
The DNA here is from genome assembly GCA_036555405.1 of Anaeromyxobacteraceae bacterium. Lineage (GTDB taxonomy): Bacteria > Myxococcota > Myxococcia > Myxococcales > Anaeromyxobacteraceae > DATBLK01. The sequence goes on along the minus strand of DATBLK010000352.1, from coordinate 1,246 downwards.
GCCCCCCCGGCGAAGCCCGGCGAGACACCGGAGGCGACGGTGCTGCGCCTCCCCGTGGCCGAGGCCCGAGCCGGCAAGGGCCCGGCGCCCGAGCCGGCGACCCCGGACCCCGGCCCGACGCGGGCGCCGCCGCCCGCGCCGGAGCGCGCCGAGCCGCCGCCGACCCAGGCCCCCGCGGGCGCCGCTCCGTTCGGCGCGGCGCCGGCGCCGCCCGCGCCGGCCGAGGACCGACCGTCCCCGGCGGCGGAGGCGCCTCCCGCCGGCGAGGGAGCTCCCGCTCCCGCCGTCGAGGCGGAAGCGGCCGACCGGGCTCCGCCTCCGGCGCCGGACGAGCAGTCGCTCACCGCGTTCTTCGACGCGCGCACCGTGGTGCCCGGCGCGGTCGGGCCCTTCGCCCTGGCGCAGGGGTTGCTCACGGTCGCGGTCCGCGGCGAGGTGCTGGTGCGGGCCCGCGGCCTGGTCGCCGCCCGCGGCTCGGTGCGCATCACCCAGGAGCCCAAGCGCTTCCGGGGGAAGGCCACCGACAGGCCGTTCGGCGAGGGTCAGGACCGGATGCTGCGCGCCTCCGGGGAGGGGGCCCTGCTCTACCGCGTCGGCTCCCGGCGCCTCACCGCGCTGGAGATGACCGGCGAGTCGGGCTACTTCCGCGAGGACGCGATCTTCGCCATGGAGGACGCCCTCTCCTACGAGAACGGCCGCGTGGCCTCGCGCCTGGGCGCCGACCTGAACCTCGTCCACCTCCGCGGGAAGGGCCGCTTCCTCCTCGCCAGCGCCGGCGAGCTCGTGGCGCTCCCGGTGTCGTCCGACGCTGCGCTGCGCGTGCCGCTGCCGGCCCTGGCCGGGTGGTCGGGCGGCCTGTCGCCCCGCGTCGTGCCGCTCCTCGACGGGGGCGACGCGGGCGACGCGTCCGCGCCCATGGCGGTGGACCTCTCCGGCGAGGGGCGCGTGCTCGTGGACCCGGAGGCGGCGCCGGCGTCGGCCTCGCAGGCCTGACCGCCTTGGCCCGGTCCTTCCGCGACGAGCTCTGGAACGTCCCCAACGCGGTGACGCTGGTGCGCATCGCCGCCATCCCCGCCTACCTGTGGTTCACCTACGACGACACCCGGCTCAATTCCTTCGTGGCCGCGCTCATCTACGCGGCGATCTCGGCGACCGACTTCCTCGACGGCTGGCTGGCGCGGCGGCTCGACCGGGTCACCGTCATCGGGAAGTTCCTCGACCCGCTCGCCGACAAGCTCATCGCCAT
>DATBLK010000312.1:0-5293 GCA_036555405.1 Anaeromyxobacteraceae bacterium | reverse complement strand
CGGGAGCGCGAGGCGTGCGCCGCGTGCCACGCCGAGAGCTTCTGCCTGCGGTGCCACGACGGCGCCACGCGGCCTCAGGAGGTCCACCCGAACGACTTCATCTCCCTCCACCCGGTCGCGGCGCGGCAGGCCGAGGCGCGCTGCGACGCCTGCCACCGCCGCCAGAGCTTCTGCGCCGGGTGCCACGAGCGCACCGGCGTCGGCTCCGAGGCGGCCGCCGCCTTCCGCGACCCCACCGCCCGCGTGCACCCGCCCGCGTGGCTGAACCCCGGCGCCGGCCACCACGGCATCCACGCGGCGCGCGGCATCGGCGCCTGCGCCTCCTGCCACCGGGAGGAGCAGTGCGCCGCCTGCCACGCGGCGACCACGCTGGCGCGCCGGACCCACCCGCCCGGCTTCGCCGAGCGCTGCCGCGACATGATCCGGAGGAGCGATCGGGCCTGCGCGAAGTGCCACGTGCTCTCCGATCCCGGCGATGCCGCGGCCCGCTGCCGGTAGGTTAGGATGACCGGATGTCCGAGTTCTCCGGTCGCACCGTGGTCCTGGGCGTGGGGGGCGGCATCGCCGCCTACAAGGCCTGCGAGCTGGCGAGGCTCTTCGTGAAGGGCGGGGCCACGGTGCGCGTGGCCATGACCCGCGCCGCCACCTCCTTCGTCGGACCGCTCACCTTCCAGGCGCTCACCGGCGCGCCGCCGCTCGTCGACGTCCTCGACCCGGCGGAGGACCGGACCTACGGGCACCTCGTGCTGGCGCGGGCCGCCGACCTCCTGGTCGTCGCTCCGGCGACCGCCGACCTCATCGCGCGCCTGCGCGCCGGCATGGCGGACGACGCGGTGACGACGACGGCGCTCGCCTGCGAGTGCCCGGCCCTCCTGGCGCCGTCGATGAACACCCGGATGTGGAGCCAGGGGGTGGTGCAGGACAACCTGGCGGCGCTGCAGAAGCGGGGCTGGCAGGTGGTGGGACCCGCCGCCGGGGCGCTCGCCGACGGCGACGTCGGCGAGGGACGGCTCGCCGAGCCCGAGGCCATCGCCCAGGCGGCGGCGCGTCTCCTGGGCCCGCGCGACCTCGCCGGGCGCAAGGTGGTCGTCACCGCCGGGCCGACGCGCGAGCCCATCGACCCGGTGCGCTTCGTCTCGAACCCCTCCACCGGGAAGATGGGCTTCGCGGTGGCGCGGGCGGCGGCGCGGCGCGGCGCCCAGGTGGTGCTGGTCTCCGGCCCGGTGGAGCTCCCCGACCCCTCCAGGGTGAAGGTCGTCCGGGTGCACACCGCGGACGAGATGGCGGAGGCGGTGGAGGCCGCCGCCGACGGGCTCGACCTCTTCGTGGGCGCGGCGGCGGTTTCGGACTACCGGCCGCGCGACTCGGCGTCGCAGAAGAAGAAGAAGACGGACGAGGACGAGACCATCACCTTCACCCGCACGCCGGACATCCTCGCCGCCCTCGGGAAGCGCTTCGCTGGGAAGCCCGGTGCGCCGGTGGTCGTGGGCTTCGCCGCCGAGACCGAGGGGCTCCTCGAGAACGCGAAGAAGAAGCTGGCCGCGAAGAAGTGCGACCTGGTGGTGGCGAACCGGGTGGGGCGCTCCGGAGCGGGCTTCGGCGGCGACCGGAACCGGGTGGTCCTGGTGGGGCCGGGCGAGCGCGCCAACGTGGAGGGGACGAAGGAGGAAGTGGCCGAGGCCATCCTCGACTGGGCGGTCGAGCTCATCGACTCCCGCCGGCCGCGGTAGCCCTTGCGCGCGAGGACGGGCGGGCGCATGAAGGGCACCGTGGGCAGCAGCCGAATGCCGTCCGGGGTGCTCGCCGAGGTGGCGCGCGAGGCGGCGCGCCACCTGGGGTGGCTGCGCGAGGAGGGGATCGACGACGTGCCGGTGGTGCCGATCCCTACCGCGACCTCTGGAGGGCAAGGCCCTCCTGACCGGGAGGGCAGGGGTGAGGGGGGAGTGCGCTACTCCCTCTCCGACAAGGGCTGCGGCAGCGCCCCCCTGCTCGCCATCCGCCAGGACCTCGGGGAGTGCACGCGCTGCAAGCTCGCGGGGGGGCGCACCCGGCTCGTCTTCGGCGTGGGGAACCCGAAGGCCGAGCTGATGTTCGTCGGCGAGGGACCGGGGGCGGACGAGGACCTGCAGGGCGAGCCCTTCGTCGGCAAGGCGGGCCAGCTCCTCACCCGGATGATCGAGGCCATGGGCTTCGCCCGCTCCGAGGTCTACATCGGCAACGTGGTGAAGTGCCGTCCGCCCCGGAACCGCGACCCGGAACCGGACGAGATCGAGGCCTGCGAGCCATTCCTCAGGGCGCAGATCGCCGCAATCGGCCCCAAGGTGATCGTCGCGCTCGGGCGCTTCGCGGTGCAGGCGCTGCTTCGCGACCCGTCGCCCATCAGCCGCCAGCGGGGGCGGTGGCGCGAGTACCAGGGGGTGCGGCTCATGCCCACCTTCCACCCCGCCTACCTGCTCCGCAGCCCCGCGGAGAAGACCAAGGCCTGGGCCGATCTGAAGATGGTCATGAAGGAGTTCGGGAAGGAGCCGCCGAAGAAGGTGAGCCCATGATCCGTCGCCTCCTCGCCGCCGCCGCGATCGGCGCGGCCCTGGCCCCGGCCGCCGCCGAGGCCCCCGCGGCCGCCGCGCGCCCGCGGGTGCTGCGCCTCGACGTCGCCGGCGCCATCACCAGCGGCACCGCCGAGTACCTGGAGGCGGGCCTCCTCCGGGCCCGGCAGGACGGCTTCGACCTGGTGGCGGTGGTGCTCGACACGCCGGGCGGCCACCTCGACGCCACCCGCGACATCGTCCAGCACATGCTGGGGAGCGAGGTCCCCATCGCCGTCTGGGTCGGCCCCGCCGGGGCCCGGGCCGGCTCGGCCGGGGTCTTCATCACGCTGGCGGCGCAGGTGGCCGGCATGCACCCGGCGTCGAACATCGGCGCCGCCCACCCGGTGCTGGCCGGCGGCAAGGACGTGGCCCAGGAGGCCGGGAAGGACATGGCGAAGAAGGTGGAGAACGACACCGCCGCCTTCGCCCGGTCGATCGCCAAGGCGCGCGGCCGGAACGCCGACTGGGCCGAGAAGGCGGTGCGCGAGAGCGTCTCGGTGACCGCCGACGAGGCCCTGAGGGCACGGGTCATCGACGTGGTCGCGCCCGACCTGGGCGCGGTCCTGGCCTTCGCCGAGGGGCGCAGCGTCGAGGTGGCGCACGGAAGGCGAACGCTCCGCGCCCGCGACGCCGCCGTCGAGCCGCTGGCGATGACGGTGCGGCAGCGGACGCTCTCCTTCCTCGCCGACCCCAACGTCGTCGCCATCCTCTTCCTCCTGGGGACGCTGGGAATCGCGCTCGAGTTCTACCACCCGGGGTCGATCATCCCCGGCGCGGTGGGCGCCTTCTGCCTGCTCCTCGCCTTCCTGGCGATGCGCGTCATCCCGGTGAGCGCCGGGGCGGTGGTCCTGCTCCTCGCCGGCGCCGCGCTCCTCGTCGCCGAGGCCTACGTCGCCACCCACGGGATCGCCGGCGCCGCCGGGGCGGTGTGCATCGTCGTGGGCACGCTGCTCTTCATCGACAAGGGGTCGCCCGAGTACCGGTTCGACCCGGCGGCCTACGAGCTCTCGCCGGCGGTGGTCTGGCCGACGCCGCTGGTGGTGGCCGCCGTCCTGGCCTTCGTCGCCTGGAAGGTGGTGAGCAGCCGCCGCGGGCGGCTCGTGGCCGGCGCCCACGGGCTGGTGGGCGAGCGCGGGGTGGCGCTCGGCGAGGTCGGCCCCGAGGGGGGCGAGGTCTTCGTCCACGGCGAGTACTGGCGGGCCCGCGCGGTTCGGCCGGTGCCCCCCGGCGCCCCGGTGCGCGTCGTCGCCGTCGAGGGGCTGGTGGTGGCCGTGGAGCCGGAGCCCGAAGGGGCGTCGACCGGAGGCCCGGCCCCCGCCTAGAGTGGGGGCACCTTTTCACCCGGAGGAACCATGGCGCTCGGCTTGCTCGTCCCCATCGGCCTCGTCGTCGGCTGGTTCGTCATGGGGCTCCGCATCGTCAACGAGTACGAGCAGGGCGTGGTGCTCCGGCTCGGACGCTTCGTCGGCGTGAAGACCGCGGGCCTGAAGTGGATCATCCCCTTCGTCGACCGGATGATCGTCATCGACATGCGGGTCACCGCCGAGCAGGTGCCGCCGCAGGACGTCATCACCCGCGACAACGTCTCGGTGAAGGTGAACGCGGTCATCTACTTCCGGGTGGTCCAGGCCGACCGGGCCTTCCTCCAGGTCACCGACTTCCTCTTCGCCACCTCGCAGTTCGCCCAGACCACGCTCCGCAGCGTCCTGGGCCAGGTCGACATGGACGACCTGCTCTCCCAGCGCGACAAGATCAACCTGCGGCTCCAGGAGATCATCGACCGGCACACCGAGCCCTGGGGCGTGAAGGTCACCGCGGTGGAGGTGAAGCAGGTGGACCTCCCCGAGGAGATGCGGCGGGCGATGGCCCGGCAGGCCGAGGCGGAGCGCGAGCGGCGCTCCAAGGTCATCGCCGCCGAGGGCGAGTTCCAGGCCGCCGAGAAGCTCTCCCAGGCCGCGAACGTCATCTCCGAGGCGCCCGGCGCCCTGCAGCTCCGCTACCTCCAGACCCTGGTCGAGATCTCCACCGAGAAGACGACCACCATCGTCTTCCCGCTCCCCATCGACCTGATCCACCCGCTCATGCAGCTCGCCAGGAAGGCGTGAAATAGGGGGCGGCGCGCTCCGTAGGGCAGGGACCTTCCCCGGAGGCCCCATGCGCCCGACGCCCCTCGCCGCCGCCGTCCTCGCGGCCGCCTGCGTTCCGTCCTTCGCCCTGGCTCACGGGTGGCCCTGGAGCACGTCCGGCGACGGGGAGGTGGTCGCGCAGGTCCGGCAGGTCGCGGGCTTCGACCGGGTCAAGCTGCTCGCGCCCCTCGACGTCGAGGTGGCGGAGGGCCCGGCCCACGCCGTCGAGGTCGCCATCGACCGGAACCTCCAGCCGCTGGTGGAGACGCGCCTCGAGGGCAGGACGCTGGTCATCGACACCCGCGGCTCGATCGACCACCGGGGGACCGGGAAGGTGACGCTCTCCCTGCCCGAGCTCCGCGGCTTCGCCATCGAGGGGTCGGGCGACGTCCAGATCGCCGGCGCCGACCTGCCGCGCGACGTGGAGCTCGCGGTCGCGGGCTCGGGCGACCTCCGCTGGAAGGGGAAGGCGAGGCGCCTCCGGGTGGCGATCGAGGGCTCGGGCGACGTCCGCGTCGAGGGGGCGGCCGAGGGGCTGGAGGTCGGGGTTTCCGGGTCGGGCGACGTCGACGCGCAGGG
>DATBLK010000278.1:0-7930 GCA_036555405.1 Anaeromyxobacteraceae bacterium | reverse complement strand
CCGGCCGGTGGCGATGCGCCGCCGCGTCCTCTCGAACGGGCTCCGCGTCGTCACCGTGCCCGCCCCGGACCTCCATTCGGCGATGGTGGCGCTCTACGTCCGCGTCGGCTCGCGCCACGAGGCCCCCGCGCAGAACGGGGTCTCCCACTTCCTCGAGCACCTCTTCTTCCGCGGCTCCGAGGGCTACCCCGACACCGCGGCGATGAACGCCCTCGTCGAGGCCGCGGGCGGCAGCCTGAACGGCATCACCGCGCGGGACCACGGCTGCTACTACACCACCCTCCACGCGGACGAGATCGGGACCGGCCTCTCGGTCCTCGGGGACCTCATCCGGCGCCCGCTCTTCCGCGACCTCGACCTCGAGCGCGAGGTCGTCCTCGAGGAGATCCTCGACGAGGTGGACGCCGACGGGCGCGACGTCGACCCCGACAACCTGACGAAGCGCCTCGCCTTTCGCGGCCACCCGCTGGGCCACAAGATCGCCGGCACCCCGCGCGTCATCCGGCGGCTGCGCCGCGCCGACGTCCGCGCCCACCACCGGCGCTACTACGTGGGCGAGAACCTCGTGCTCTGCGTCGCCGGCCCGGTTCGCGAGGCCGACGTGGTGGCGCTCGCCGAGGAGCACCTCGGCGGCCTCCCCCGGGGGCGGCGCTCCGGCGAGGCGCCTCCGCCGCCCTGGCCGCGGGGACCGGTCCTCCACCTCGTGCCCCACGACGAGGCCCAGGCCGAGCTCTGCCTCTCCTTCCCCTGCCCGCCCGAGCCGCACCGGGACTACCCGGCGCACCTCGTGCTCCGGCGCCTGCTCGACGACGGGCTCTCCTCGCGGCTGCCGTTCGAGATCGTGGAGCGGCGCGGCCTCGCCTACGCGCTCCACGCCGGCATCGACACCTTCGCCGACGCGGGCCTGTTCACCGTGGACGGCGCCTGCGCGCCGCGCAAGCTCCCGCGGCTCGTCGAGGAGGTGCTCCGCGTCCTCGCCGGGCTCGCGGCGCGGCCGGTGCCCGAGGAGGAGCTGCGCCGGGTGCAGCGCCGCCACCGCACCACGCTCGCCTTCTCGCTCGACAGCGCCGCGGAGCTCGCCGGCTGGTTCGGGTCGGGCGAGCTCCTCGACGCGCCGGAGACCTTCGAGGACCGCTGCCGCCGCGTCGAGGCCGTCACCGCCGCGGAGCTCCAGCGCGTCGCCCGGCGCACCTTCGCCGCCGGGAACCTGCTCGGCGTCTTCGTGGGCCCCGGGGGAGCGCGCGACGAGCGCTCGCTCGCCCGGGCGGTGGAGCGCGCGGGCCTTCCGTGAGAGCGAGGTTCGATCGGTAGGGAGGGGGCACCGATGGCCATCGAGTGGGACGCCGGTCTCGCGACCGGGGTCCAGGAGATCGACGACCAGCACCAGGAGCTGTTCCGGAGGCTCGACGCGCTCCTCCAGGCGATCCGCGGCGGCGGCAGCCGGGAGGAGGTGGCCCGCACCCTCGCCTACCTCGTCGACCACGTCGACCGGCACTTCGCCGCCGAGGAGGCCCTGATGGCGGGGAGGGCTATTCCGGCGCTGGAGGAGCACCGGCGCGAGCACCAGGCCTTCAGCGCCCAGCTCGAGGTCCTGCGCGAGGAGCACGGGCGCGTCGGCCCCACGGCGAGGCTCGTCCTCCGGGTGAACACCGAGCTCACCGCCTGGCTGCGCAGCCACATCTTCCGCACCGACCGGGCGCTCGCCGACTGGCTCGCCGCGAACCCCTGACGGCCGGACGCTTCCGCGGCCTCGCTCCCCTCTGCTACCCTCGCGCCGTGGACTTCGTCGAGCGCGCCGTGCTCCGGCTCCGGGAGGAGCCGCGGTTCAGCCGGAACCGCCACTACCGCGCCCTCTCCTCCCCGGAGGGGCGCCGGGCGCTGCGGGTGCACCGACACCTCCGCTCGCTGCAGCGCGCCCTCGCCGGGGGCGCCCCGGCCGCGGTGGCCGAGGAGGGCGAGCGCGTCCGCATCGAGGTGTCCGGCCTCCGCTTCCGCCGCACCGCCTTCCTCTCGCGCGCCGAGTTCCGGCTCCTGTGCCGCGACCCCCAGGCCCGGGCCGCGCTGGGCGCCGCCGGGGTCTGACCACCGGCGGGCAGGGTCGCCACCCTGCCCGGGTGGGTCGCGACCCGCCGGGTGCCGGAGATGGTGCCGCGCCGCCCCCGCCCAAGCGCCCGCAACGCCTGAACGGCGCTCGCCTCCGGCAATGATCTTTGCGACCGTTTGTCGCGGCAGCGACCTTGCAGGGACGTTCCGCTGGACCTCTTCACGAGGAGCACGGCATGGCCATCGAGTGGGAAACCAGGCTCTCCGTGGGCGTGAAGCTCATCGACGGCCAGCACCAGGAGCTCTTCCGCCGCGTCAACGCGCTGCTCGAGGCGATGGAGGCGAGCCAGGGCAAGCAGGAGGTGGGGAAGCTCCTCGACTTCCTCAAGCAGTACACCGTCGAGCACTTCGGCGCCGAGGCGACGCTCATGGCCCGGCACCGCTACCCGCAGGCGGCGGCTCACCTCGCCCAGCACCAGGAATTCGTGAAGACCTTCCTCGAGCTCCACGCCGAGTTCGTGAGGACCGGACCCACCGCGCTCCTGACCGTGAAGGTGAACCGCACCGTCTGCAGCTGGCTGCGGCAGCACATCGGCACGCTGGACAAGCAGCTCGGCCACTTCCTGACGCAGTCGGGAGCTCTCGCCGTGGCCTGACCGGCCTCGGCCCCCCCCCCCGCGAGGGCCTGGCTCTGGTAGAGTGCCACCCCCTTTCGGGGCCGCAGCCATGTCTCTCTTCTGGGAGCCGCACCTCGCCATCGGCGTCGCCGAGATCGACGCGCAGCACCGCGAGCTCTTCGATCGCGTCAACGGCCTCCTCGACGCGATGCGTGAGCACCGCGGCGCCGGCCAGGTGGGGGTGCTCCTCGACTTCCTGGGCCGCTACGTCGCCGACCACTTCCAGGCCGAGGAGAGCCTCATGCGGGAGGCTCGCTACCCGGGCTACGAGGCCCACCGGCGCGAGCACGAGGGCTTCACCCGGGAGCTCCGGGACCTCTCCCGCGCCTTCGCCGAGGGTGGCGCCACGCCGGCGGTTGTCGTGAAGCTCAACGTCTGGCTCTGCGACTGGCTCCGCCGCCACGTCTCGGACTCCGACCAGGGGCTGGGCCGCTTCCTCGCCGAGACCCGGGGCTAGACGCCCGGTCCTCGGCTGCCCGGTGGCCGGAGGTGGACGAGCGCCCGCCCTACGGCGGGCCCATGCCGGCGGACGCGGCGCGGCCTGCGCCGGCGAGCAGGGCCCGGAGCGCCTCGGCCGGGTCGACGCCGCCGAAGGCCGGGGGCGTCGGGCCCCCCGCCAGCGCCGCGGGAATCGCCCCGGCGGAAGGGCCGACGGCGACGACCGGCACGCCGAGGTCCCGCAGCGCCGCGGCGTGGTCCTCGCCGAGGCCGTCCGCGGGAAGGAGCAGAAGCGCGCCCAGCGCCCCGGCGGCGAAGGCGCGGAAGACCGGCAGGTGCCCCGGGTCGAGCGGGAGCTCGCAGATGTCGACGCGGAGCCCGTCGCCGAGGTCGAGCCGCCCCAGCGTGCCGAAGCGGGTCGGCGGCGCCGGATCGGCCGCGAAGCCCGGCAGCGCGGCGAGGCGCGAGAGCGCCGCCCGCCGCGAGAGCGGGCCTCCGCCGGCCACCGCGACCTTGCTCACCGCCTGCGCCCCGCTGGCGCGGCCCCTGGCCACGCGGTCGCGCAGGGCGTGCATCGCCCCCGGGTCGAGGATGGGCGCGGGCGACTGCCGCTCCGGGCCCTCGCGCCGCCGGGCGAAGCCGCGGGCCAGCAGGGTCTCGACGGCGCGGAGCACCTCGAGGTCGCTGGCCTCGGCCCGGTCCAGGAGCTCGCCGAGCGGGAGCGGGCGCTCGAGCAGCGCCACCACCTCGGCGGTCACCGGGTGGAGCTCCGGCGGGAGCTCCTCCACCCGGCACAGCTCCAGCGTCTCGCCGGGCGCCGGGACCGCGTCGCGCAGCGCGGCGGTCTCGTCGGCGTGGCGCGCGCCCTCGAGGACCACCTCCTCGACGCGCCGGTCGATGGTCGCCGGGCCCTCCACCGGCCCGGGCGCGAAGTTGAACGGCCCCTGGCGCCTCGCCAGGAGCCGGTAGAGCGCCTTCTCGCCGCGCGCGGCCCCCGCCGTGGCGTCGGCCACGCGCCCGTCGCGGAGCAGGATCTCGCCACGCCCGCCGGGCCCCTCGAGGACCAGGCGGCCGCTGCGCCGGTTCACGCCCAGGACCTGGAGGAGGTCTCCGAGCGGGAACTCGGCGAGGTCGCCCTCGAGCTCGCGGCTCGCCGCCGCCGCCCGGGTGGCCGCGGCCCGCCGCAGCACCTGGTCGGCGCGGGCCACGACGTCCTCCTCGCGGAGCGGCTTCTCAAGGACGGCGCCGGCGCGTCGCCCCGCCCCCCGCCGCGACACCAGCACCACCGGGATGGCGGCGGTGCGCGGGTTCGACTTCAGGATCCGTGCGAAGCTGCGGGCGTCGACGAGGGGGCAGTCCTCGTCGAAGAGCACGAGGTCCGGCGGCCTCTGCAGCGCGAGCTGGAGGGCGCGCGAGCCGTCGCGCGCCCCGTAGAGCTGGAAGCCGCGGCGGCGCAGCGCCGGCGCCAGGCGCCGCGCGGTGGCGGGGTCGGGGTCGGCGAGGAGGATCTTGCGCGCGGGGGCCATGGGTCACACCGGCTCGAGGCCGTGGAGCGCCTGGAGCCGGGCCGCCAGCGCGTCGACGAGCGGAGGGTCGGCGGTGTGGAAGGCGCGGCCGCCCGGCCCCTCGAGGAGCGCGTAGGCGGCGTGCTCGGTGAGGAGGAGGACGAAGGCGTGGTCGCGGAGGCGGAGGTCGCCGTCGCCGGCGGCGAAGGACACGAGCGGGTGGGGCCGGGAGGCGGCGGCCGGGGCGACGACGCCGACCCGGGGCGCGCCGTCGCCGGCCCGCCCCGGCGCGCCGGCCGGGAGGGCGGCCAGCAGCCCCGCCACCGCGCCGGGGTCGCCGCTGCCGAGGTAGAGGAGCCCGCGGCCGCGCGGGTCGCGCCCGATCTCCCGGGCCGACTCGCGCAGCGCCGCGGCCATGAGCTCGGGGTCGGCGGGGCGGCGCGCCGAGGGCGAGCCCTCGGGGATGGGCTCGTCCCCGAGGAGGAGGTCGGCGAGCTCCCAGAAGGCCCGGGGACCGAGAGCGGGGAGCGAGCGCGCCATCGACCCGCGCGACTCGGCCTGCCGGTGCCGGGCGCGGTGGAGGAGCTCCTCGAAGTCCTCGCCGTCGCGGGGGAAGGTGGCCGCGCCCACCGCCAGCCGCGGCGAGGCGTCGCCCGCGCCTTGCGCCGCGGGGTCGCGCCGCACCTCCTCGGCCGCGCGCCGGGCGAACATCCGCGCGCCGACGGCGTCGGTCTCCGGGAGCAGCACCTGGTACTCGGCGTCGGAGACGCGGGCGACGACGTCGGCGTCCCGGGCCGCCCGGGAGACGGCGGCGACCACTGCCCGCATCGCGGCGCGGAAAGCCTCGGCTCCTGCGCCGCGCCGGAGCGCCGCCGCCCCCTCCACCTCGATCACCGCGAGCGAGAAGGAGCGTCCGTAGCGCCGCGACTTGTAGAACTCCTTGCCGGCGTAGTCGACGAAGTAGGCGAGGTTGTAGGCGCCGCTGTCCCGGTCGCGGAGGCTGGCGCGCTCCAGCGCCTGGACGCGGCGGGCGTTGCGCATCGCCACCGCCGCGAAGCGGCACAGCGCCTGGGCCGCGGCCCGCTCCGTCTCGCCGAACCGGCCGCGGGCCCGGTCGGCGAGGAGCGCCAGCCCCACCGCCTCCCCCTCGGCGGCCAGGGTCGCCTGGAACGCCTCGGCGGCCGAGGCCCCGGGGGCGGCGAAGGGCTCCCCGGCCTGGAAGCGGGCGGCGAGGTCGCCGGCGCGCGGGTCGAGCCGCTCCGCCAGCGCGGCGCGGTCGACGAGGCCGCGCGTCCCGCGCAGCGCCAGCTGGCCGCGCTCGTCGGCGATCCACAGGGCCGCGCCCTGGGCGTCGGTGGCGCGGGCCAGGGCCCGCAGCGTCTCGTCGACGAGCCGCTCCGGGTCGAGGGTGGCCACGAGCTGGAGCGCCGCCGCGGCCAGGGACCCGTCGCCGAGCGCGTCGTCGCTTCGTCCCCCGCCCATCGCGCTCCCTAGAGGTCGGTCTCGCCCTCGAAGACCCGGGCCGCCGGGCCGCGCATCGTCACCCGCGAGAGGTCGGGCGCCACCGCGATCCGGAGCGCGCCGCCGGGGAGGCGAACCTCAACCGCCGCCCCGGACGGCGCCCGCCCGCTGCGCACCGCCGCCACCGCGGCGGCGCAGGCGCCGGTGCCGCAGGCCTCGGTGAGGCCGGCGCCGCGCTCCCAGACGACGAGGTCCAGGCCGCCGGCGCGCACCGCGGCGAATCCGGCGTTGACGCCGCCGGGCACGGCCTTCTCCACGGCCGGGCCCACCGCCTCGGCGCGACGGCGGGACGCCTCGTCGAAGAAGACCGCGTGGGGGTTTCCCATGGAGACGCGCAGGGCGCGCAGCACCTCGCCGCCGATGCGGAACTCCTGCTCGCCCTCGACGCGGGCCGGGCCCATCTCCACCGAGACCTCCTCCACCTCGCCCGAGGGGCCGCGGTGCACGGTGCAGGCGCGCGGGCCGGCGTCGGTCTCGACGACCAGCGTGCCCTCGAGCCCGCGGCGCTCCGCGAGCCAGCGGGCCACGCAGCGGACGCCGTTCCCGCACATCGCGGCCACCGAGCCGTCGGAGTTGTAGATGTGCATGGCGGCGGCGCCGCCGGCCCGCGGCGGCAGGACCGTGAGCACCCCGTCGGCGCCGACGCCGCGGCGCCGGTCGCAGAGGCGGCGGGCCCGATCCGGGTCCATGAGCGGCCCCTCGACGACCAGGAAGTCGTTGCCCAGGCCGTGGTACTTCGCGAAGCGGAGCGGCACCCGGCGAATATAACCCCGCCCCACACCCGGGGGTGAGGGGCGGGTGCCGCCCGGCTCAGGCGCAGAAGCGCCGGACGGCGCGTTCCAGGATGGCGACGCAGCGCTCGAGCTCCCGCACCTCGACGTGCTCGCCGGTGCGGTGGGCGACGCGGATGTCGCCGGGGCCGAAGACGCAGGACTCGGCGCCCATGGCGACGAGCTCGGGCATCTCCGTGCCGTAGGGGACGGTGCGCGCCGCGTTGCCGCTCTCCTCCTCGAGGAAGCGCACGATCTCGGCGCCGGCCGGCGTGACCGCCGCGTCGTCGAGGCGCATGGGGGTGTGGGCCACGCGCAGGCGGCCGCCGCTCTCCGCCTCGACGCGCGCCGCCGCCTCCTCGAAGAGGCGGAGCCCGTGGCGAGGGTCCTGTCCCGGGATGGGCCGCCACTCCAGCGTGAAGCGGCAGCGGCCGGCGATGACGTTGCGGGCCTTGCCGCCCTCGATGACGCCGACGTTGTAGGTGGTGTGCGGGGGCGCGAACAGCGGGTCCTGGGCGCGGGCCAGCTCCGCCTGCACCCGGCCCACGAGATCGGCCACGAGCCGCGCCGCGGCGTGGACCGCCGAGGCGCCGAGGTCCGGGTAGGAGGAGTGGCCCTCCAGCCCCGAGACCTCGACGTCGACGGCGGCGTACCCCTTGTGCGCGCGGATGGGGACGAGGGAGGTCGGCTCGCCGTCGACGGCGACGCGGGGCCGCACCCGTCCCTCCTCGAGGAGCCTCTTCGCGCCCCAGCAGCCGACCTCCTCGTCGGCGGTGAAGAGCAGGTGGAGGGGGCGCGGCAGGGCCGGCGTCCGCGCGGCGGCGGCCAGGGCGCAGGCGAGGAAGCCCTTGGTGTCGGCGGAGCCGCGGCCGACGACGCGGCCGTCGCGGAGCTCGCCCGAGAGCGCCTCGGCCCAGGCCGGGTCGAAGGGCACGCAGTCGGTGTGGCCCAGGAGCGCGAGGCCGCCCGGCTCGTC
>DATBLK010000254.1:0-5334 GCA_036555405.1 Anaeromyxobacteraceae bacterium | reverse complement strand
GCCCTGGCCGACGTCATCCGCGCCAAGCTCATGTTCGACAAGGTGAGCATCCCGGTGCTGGGCATCGTCGAGAACATGTCGTCCTTCATCTGCCCGCACTGTCGGGCCGAGACCGCCATCTTCGACCACGGCGGGGCCCGGGTGGCGGCGGAGCGGATGGGCATCCGCTTCCTGGGCGAGATTCCCCTCGACCTCAAGATCCGCGAGGGCGGCGACAAGGGGGTGCCGATCGTCGCCGGGGACCCCGAGGGGCCGGAGGCGCGTGCCTTCGTGGAGATGGCGAGGAACGTCGCCGGCGCCGTGAGCGTCGAGGTGGTCGGCAAGGCGCCGCGCCTGCCGGTGCTCGGCGCGCAGCCGCGGGCCTGAGCGATGGAGGAGGGGCGAGCGGTGGAGGGGGATGCGGGAGCGGAGCAGGAGGGGGCGCGCGGCTCCGTCGCCGACGCCGTGAAGAAGGCCGTGCTCGCGGGCGTCGGGGCGCTCTTCCTGACGGAGGAGGGGGCCCGGAGGCTGGCCCGCGAGTGGAAGCTGCCGAAGGAGCTCATCGGCTACGTGACGTCGCAGGCACAGGGGGCCAAGGCGGAGGTGCTCCGCGTCGTCGGCGACGAGCTCCGCCGCTTCCTCGAGTCGGAGGCGGTGCGGCGGGAGTTCCTGAAGGCGCTTTCCACCATGGCCCTGGAGGTTCGCGCCGAGATCCGCCTCAAGGACACCTCGGGGCGGATGCGCCCGTCCGTGAAAGCGCGCGTTCGCCCGGCCCGGGCGAGGCGCTCGGGCGCCGGTGGCGAGGGCGGCAAGACCTAGGCGGCTAGCTCGGGGTGGAGGCCGCGGCCGCCGCCGGGACCGCCGCGCCGGCCTCCAGCGCCGGCGCCGTGGGGATGGAGAAGCGGAAGCTCGTCCCGCTGCCCAGGCGCGAGCGCGCCGAGATGGTCCCGCCGTGGGCCTCGACGATGGCCCTGGCGATGGCGAGGCCGAGCCCGAGCCCTTGCCCCTGGTCGCGCGGCCGGCGCGCGTCGCCGACCTGGTAGAGCCGGTCGAAGATCCGCTCGAGGTGCTCCGGGGCGATCCCCGGCCCGTCGTCCGAGACCGAGATGTCGACGCGGCCGGGGCGGGTGCCGGCGGCCGCGAGCCGGATGCGCCCACCCTGGCCGGCGTACTTCTCCGCGTTCCCGATGAGGTTGGTGAGGACCTGGAGCAGCCGGTCCCGGTCGCCCCAGGCGCGGGGCGTCCCGGGCGCCACCCGGCGCCGCAGCGAGACCCCGGCCTGGTGCAGCTGCGGCGCCAGCGACCGCGCCGCCTGCTGCAGGAGGTCGGGGACGTCGAGGGGCTCGAAGGCCAGGCCCTCCTTGGTGAGCTCGTGGCGCGAGAACTCGAGGAGCTCGTCGATGAAGCTCCGCAGGCGCCGGGCGCTGCCGACGGCGGTGCGCAGGCAGTCTCGCTGCCGCTCGTTGAGCTCGCCGATCTTCTCCGAGAGCACCAGGTCGGCGTAGCCGAGGACGGTCACCAGAGGCGTGCGGAGCTCGTGGGAGACGTTGGCGAGGAAGTTGTCCTTGCGCCGGTCCAGCTCCTGGAGAGCGCGCACCGCCAGGGTGAGCTCGCGGGTGCGGCGGTCGACCTCCGACTCGAGGACCGCCTGCTGCTGGCGGAGCTGGGCGAAGAGCCGCGCCTTCTCCAGGGCGATCGAGGCCTGGAGCGCGAAGACGTCGATGGCCTCCGGGTCGCTCCGGCGCAGCCGGGAGGCGGTCACCACCAGCACGCCGCTGATGCCCTGCGCGTAGCGCAGCGGGGCGAGCAGGACGTGGCGCAACTGCAGGAGGCGGACGAACTTCCGCACCGGGTCCTCGGGGGCGTTGCCGAAGAGCTCGCGGCCCACCTCGAGGGGCCGGTCGGTCCGGACCATGCGGCCGGTCTCCAGCACCCGGCGCAGGAGGGGGGCGCTCGCGGGGTCGAGGCGGATGGCGGCCAGGGACCGCCCCAGGAGCCGCTCGGTGGCGCTCTGGAGCTGCGGGCCGAAGCTGGTGAAGGCGTAGCGGAAGGGCGCGCGCGGGGGGCCGTGGCCGCGCTCGGCCTCGAGCACGGCGGTGTGGAAGCCGAGGCGGATGAGCTCGCGGCAGATGACCCCGTAGACGGCGCGCTGGTCGGTCTCGACCATCAGGTGGGCCCCGGCCAGGCCCAGGGCCGCGAGGGTCTCCTTCGCCTCCTGCAGCTCGGCGAGGGCCCGGCGCTCGCGGGTGACGTCGCGCGCCAGCTCGCCGCGCCGCGCCCGGGCCTGGATCTCGTGCGCCGCCTGGCGCGCCACCGCGCGGTAGACGCGCAGCGCGGCGCGGCCGGGGGACCCCGGGCCCATGAAGGCGATCCAGGCCGCAGGGGCGGCGGCGCCGACGGGGAGGAGCGCGGCCCGGAGCCCGGGGCGCGCGCCGGCGCCGAGGGCGCGCCCCAGGGCGGGATCGCACCGGGCGACGAGGTGGCGCTTCCGCCCCGCGGGCTCGAGCCCCTGGATCGCGGGGTCGGCCTCGACGAGCTTCCCGAGCTCGGACTGCCGGGGCCGGTCGAGGCCCGGCCCGTCGCAGGCGGCGCAGGCGAAGCGCGGCGGGCCGTCGGGCCGCTCCAGGAGCACCGCGACGAGCGGAGCGCCGGAGACCACGGCGGCGTGGCGCGCGATGGCCCGGAGAAGCCTGGCGTGCGGGCGCCCCGGCGCACGTTCGTCCGCGCGCTGCCCCATGGCGCGATGCTCCCACGCGGCGGACCGCATTGACAAGGCGAGGGGCGACTGGGTAGCTAGTGCCCCTCACCGCGGGAGCTCGGGGGAGGCACGCGATGGTCGTCGAGCGCATGGCAGTCGTGGGTGCCGGCCAGATGGGCAGCGGCATCGCCCAGGTCGCGGCGCAGGCGGGGATCGAGGTCCAGCTCACCGACGCCACGCCGGAGCTCGCCCGCAAGGGCGCCGAGCGCATCGCCGGGTTCCTGGCCAAGCTGGTGGAGAAGGGCAAGATGTCGGCCGGCGACCGCACGGCGCTGCTCGCTCGCATCAAGCCGGTGGAGGGGATCGAGGACTGCGCCCGGGCCCAGCTCCTCGTCGAGGCGGTCGTCGAGAGCGAGGGGGCGAAGAAGGAGGTCTTCCAGCGCGCCGACGCGGTGCTGGCCCCCGAGGCCATCCTGGCGTCGAACACCAGCTCCATCTCGATCACCAGGCTGGCCGCGGCGACCAAGCGCCCCGAGAAGTTCGTGGGGATGCACTTCATGAACCCCCCGCCGGTGATGAAGCTCATCGAGATCATCCGCGGCCTGCAGACCAGCGACGCCACCTACCGCACCGTGCTCGAGCTCACCAAGCGCTTCGGGAAGATCTCGGTGACCTCGAAGGACCGGCCCGGGTTCGTCGTCAACCGCATCCTCATCCCGCTCATCAACGAGGCCTGCTTCGCGCTCGAGGAGGGGCTGGCCACGGCCGAGGACATCGACACCGCGGTCAACCTGGGGCTCAACCACCCCATGGGGCCGCTCGCCCTCGCCGACTTCGTGGGGCTCGACACCTGCCTCGCCATCGCCGAGGTGCTCCACCGGGAGCTCGGCGACGACAAGTACCGGCCCGCGCCCGTCCTGCGCCAGTACGTGGCCGCGGGATGGCTGGGCCGCAAGGCCGGCCGCGGCTTCCACGACTACGCCAGCGCGAAGTGACGGGCGGCGGCGCCGCCGGGCGAGCCGGGGCGCCGCAGGGGACGACCATGGACATCGAACTCACCGACGAGCAGCGCCAGGTCCGCGACCTGTGCCGGACCTTCGCGGACGAGGAGCTGCGGCCCAACGCCCGCAGGTGGGACGAGGAGCACTCCTTCCCGGCGGCGGCGGTTCGCCGGCTCGCCGAGATGGGGCTCATGGGCGTCGCGGTGCCGGCGGAGTGGGGCGGCGGCGGGATGGACAACCTCACCTATGCGCTGGCGATGGAGGAGGTGTGCCGGGGCTGCGCCGGGACCGGCGTCGTCATGAGCGTGTCCAACTCGCTCTTCTGCGACCCGGTGCTGAGGTTCGGGACCGACGAGCAGAAGAAGGAGTTCCTGGCCCCCTTCGCTCGCGGCGACAAGCTGGGCTGCTTCGCCCTGACCGAGCCCATGAGCGGGTCGGACGCAGCCGAGATGCGCAGCACCGCGGCGGCGAGGGGCGACGGCTACGTCCTGAACGGCACGAAGAACTTCATCACCAACGGTCCGCAGGCCGACGCGGTGCTGGTCTTCGCCATGACCGACCGGTCGAAGGCCCACCGCGGCATCACCGCCTTCCTCGTCCCCACCGACGCCAGGGGCTTCACCCGCGGCAAGCCGGACGACAAGGTGGGCATCCGGGCCTCCGGCTCCTGCACGCTCTTCTTCGAGGACGTCGAGGTCCCGGCGAGGAACCGGCTGGGCGGGGAGGGGGATGGCTTCAAGGTGGCGATGGCCACGCTCGACGGCGGGCGCATCGGCATCGCGGCGCAGGCGGTCGGCATCGCCCGGGCCGCCTGCGAGGAGGCGGTGGCCTACGCGAAGGAGCGCAAGGCCTTCGGCAAGCCCATCGCCCAGCACCAGGCCATCCAGTTCATGCTCGCCGACATGGCGACGGAGATCGACGCGGCCCGGCTCCTGGTGTGGCGCGCCGCGGCCCTCAAGGATCGAAAGGTCCGCTTCAGTGCCGAGGCGGCGATGGCGAAGCTCTACGCCAGCGAGATGGCGGAGCGGGTGACCTCGAAGGCGCTCCAGATCCACGGCGGCTACGGTTACACCAAGGACTTCGACGTCGAGCGCCACTGGCGCGACAGCCGCATCACCGAGATCTACGAGGGGACGAGCGAGGTGCAGCGGATCGTCATCTCGGCGAACCTCCTGAAGGAGTGAGCCGCGCCCCGGCCCGGCGGGGCGCGCCGTCAGCCGGTCCGCTTCAGGGTCCCGGTCGCGAGCTCGATGAGGTGGCCGGTGCGCTCGCGCTTGGTCGTGAGGTAGCCGAGGTTGTGGGGGTTCGCCGGCGAGGGAAGCGCGATGCGGCGGCGCACCGGCATTCCGGCCTCGGCGAGCCCTGCGATCTTCCGGGGGTTGTTGGTCACCAGGTCGACGGACCGGACGCCGAGCCGCCGGAGGATGTCGGCGGCGACGTCGTAGCGCCGGAGGTCGTCGGCGAAGCCCAGCATCCGGTTGGCCTCGTAGGTGTCGTGTCCCCGCGCCTGGAGCGCGTAGGCCCGGATCTTGTTCCCGAGGCCGATGCCGCGCCCTTCCTGGCGGAGGTACACGAGCACCCCCCGGGACCGCTCGGCGATGAGGTCGAGCGCGGCGTCGAGCTGGGCCCGGCAGTCGCACTTCAGCGAGCCCAGGA
>DATBLK010000215.1:0-2645 GCA_036555405.1 Anaeromyxobacteraceae bacterium | reverse complement strand
CTCGGGCCGGTCGGCGCGCTCCGGCCGCGGCGGGCGCGGCGGCGCCTCGGCGGCCGGAGCGGCCGGGGCCGCCTCCGCCGCCGGGGCCTCGGCCGCCGCCGGCGCCTCGGGGCGCGGCTCGGCCCGCGCCTCGCGCGGCGGGCGCGGCGGCTTCCTCTTCTGCCCCGGCGCGCGGGGCCCGCCCTGGCCCTCGCGGGGGACGTAGATGACCGGGCCCATGAGCTCGGCCGGGGGGCCCTTCTTCTCCGCCTGCACCGTCGGCAGGGCGCCGCGCCAGATCTGCTGCTCGTACACGTTCTGCGAGTCGGTCCAGCGGCGCGTCCCGCCCTCGCGCCCCATGAGGTTGAGCCAGCTGTTCACGCGGCTGTCCATCTCGTCGAGGTAGTGGACCAGCAGCGCCTCCAGCGTCATGGGCGGTCGCGGCGACCCGTAATCCACCCTCCCGTGGTGCGCCAGCACGAGGTGCACGAGGTGGTGCTCGAGCTCCCGCGGGATGCCGAGGCGGCGCGCCTTGTCGTGAATCCACTGCGCGGTCATCACCAGGTGGCCGACGAGCCGCCCCTCGTCGCTGTACTCGGTGCCGCCGCCGAAGGAGAGCTCGCGGATCTTCCCGAGGTCGTGGAGGAAGGCGCCGGCGACGAGGAGGTCGCGGTCGACCTGCGGGTAGTGGTCGGCGAGCCGGTGGGCCAGCTTCAGGCAGGAGACGGTGTGCTCCAGGAGGCCGCCGGGGTAGGCGTGGTGCACGGTCTTCGCCGCCGGCGCCCGCCGCAGCCGCGCCGCCACGTCCTCGTCGAGGAGGAAGGACTTCACCAGGTCCTTCACGTGGGGATCGGCGATGGCCTCGAGGAGCCCCTGCAGCTCGACCCAGAGGGCCTCCTCGGTCTCGCCGCCGGCGCGGTCGGGCTTGCGCGGCTCGGGCGGCGGGGTCCAGGCGAAGTCTGCGGCGTCGAGGCCGGCCGGGTCGACCCTGGCGGCCGACTCCATCCGGAGCTGCGGCTTCCCCTGGAAGGTGCCGACCGCGCCCTCGACCTCGACCGGGTCCTTCTCCTCGAAGAGGGCGGCGAGCTCCTCGACGCGCTCGAAGGCCCTCGCCGCCAGCTCCCCCGTCCGATCCTGGAGGGTGACCGCCAGGTAGGTCTTGCCGCTCTTCGCGGTGAGGACCGCCTTGCGCGTCACCAGGAAGGTGCTCTTCAACCGCTCGCCTTCCTTCACGTCCTTCGCCCAGATCTTGTCCATGCGCTGCGGAAGCTAGCCGAAGCGGCCGGAGGAGACAACCCGAAGGGCGCGGCCGGCGCCGGCTAGAACAGGCTTCCCTGGCGGAGCGGCGCGGCCGGCTCCAGGCAGGCGGGGTCGTCGTTCTCCGGCGAGTTCACGCGCGACGACACCTCGGTGGCGGCCAGCCAGCCTTCGGGCGCCGGCGCGAGGAGCGAGGGGTCGGGGCGCTCGAGCCAGCCGGCCGCGGCGTCGGGCGTGAGGACCGCCGGCATCCGGTCGTGGGCGCGGCGTACCAGCTCGTTCGCGGGGGTGGTGAGGATGGCGAAGGCGAGACCCTCGGGCCGTTCCTCGCAGAGGCCGGCCAGCAGCAGCAGGCCGCCGCCGGGCCGGTGGAACCAGAGCGGCCGCCGGGCGCGGCCCGGGCCGACCCACTCGAAGAAGCCGTCGGCCGGGACGAGGCAGCGCCCCTCCCGGAAGAGGCGCCGGAAGGAGGGGAGCCGGTCGGCGGTCTCGGCGCGGGCGTTGATCCGGGGCGGCCCCCCCGGCGCGCCGAGCCCGAAGCGCGCCGGAAGGAGCCGGCGGCGGCCCGCGGCGGAGACGACCACCCAGTGCAGGTCCGAGGGCGCGATGTTGTAGCGCGGGCGCCAGGGCGTGGCGCGCGTCCGGTCCAGCTCGGCGGCCAGCTCCCGCGCCAGCGCCTCGACGTCGCCGGTCGTGAGCGTGAACCTTCCGCACATCGGCGCCGGCCATCCTACCGGAGGGCGCGGTCGAGTTCTTGACGGGGACGGCCCGCGGGGGTCGGATGGGTCAGAAGGGGTGCCAGGCATGGCGCAGACCTCGACGCGCGCCCCTGCGGCGCCCGAGCCCCGCACCGCCTCCCCGGCGGCGCAGGCGGCGGGGGCGGCGGTCACCGCGCTGGCCCGCGCCGCCCGCAGCTTCGTCCTCTACGACGCCGGCAACGCCGTCATCCGCCAGCTCCTCGAGTCCTACCGCGACCGGACGCGCCACGCGCTCGACCAGCACGGCGAGATGCCGGTGGAGGTGCGCCCCTTCGAGCTGGCTCTCCGCGGCGAGGTCGTCTACTCCGACCCCGACCGGGAGAAGTCGCTGCCCTTCAAGCTCTTTCGCGACGGCGTCCGGCGCATCACCCTGCTCCCCTCCGCCACCTGGGAGGAGCTGCTCCTGCTCCTCCAGGCGGTGGCGCTCCGCTACACCGCGGTGCGCCAGCAGGAGGACGACATCGTCACCCTGCTCCGCAGGGAGGACCTCCCGGGCATCCGGCTCGTCGTCGTCGAGGGCTTCGTCCCCTCCGAGGAGCGGCCCGAGCCCCCGTCGTTCCTCGAGTCGGAGAAGCACAAGGGGGCCCGGCCGCCCGAGGGCTGGGACACGCCGCTGCCGCGCCTTCCCCGGCCCGGGCCGACCTCCTGGAA
>DATBLK010000200.1:0-7941 GCA_036555405.1 Anaeromyxobacteraceae bacterium | reverse complement strand
GAGCGCGTCTCGCGGCAGGGCCGCTTCGCGCTGCGCGCCGACACCGCCTTCGGCAGGGTCGTCCGGCGCTGCGCCGAGGTACGGCGGCCGGGCCAGCGCGGGACCTGGATCACGCGGGAGATGGCCGCCGCCTACGAGCGGCTGCACCGCGCCGGCCTGGCCCACTCCTTCGAGGCCTGGGAGGACGAGGAGCTCGCCGGCGGCCTCTACGGCGTCTCCCTGGGCGCCGCCTTCTTCGGCGAGTCGATGTTCGCCGACCGGCCCGACGCCTCGAAGCTGGCCTTCGTCGCCGGGGTGCGCTGGCTGGCGCAGCGGGGCGTGGACCTCGTCGACTGCCAGGTGCGCACCGCCCACCTCGTCCGCTTCGGCGCCCGCGAGGTCTCCCGCCGCGCGTTCCTGGCGCTCCTCGAGGCGGCGCTCCGGAAGCCGACGATGCGAGGGAAGTGGGAGCTCTAGCGAGCGCGGGCCCGGGGCGTTGGCTCGGCTGCGGGCGCCCCCTCGCCCCTGCCCTCTCCCCCGCCGGTGCGGGGGAGAGGGGGAGTGCGACCGGGCTCGGTTCCCCTCTCCGCCGCAGGGGGAGAGGGCCAGGGTGAGGAGGAAGGGGCAGCGGCCGGGTGTGCCGCCAGCGCCCTCTCCAGGAACATCGTCGCCGCCAGGAGCGCGTGGTCCCGGTTCTCCTTCTTGCGGAACCCGTGCCCCTCGTTCAGCCCCAGGAGGTACCAGACCTCCCTCCCCTTCGCCTGCAGCGCCCGGACGATCTGCTCCGACTCCGACTGCGCGACCCGGGGGTCGTTCTTCCCCTGCTGGACGAAGAGGGCCGCGTCCATCCGGTCGGCGTGGAGCAGCGGGCTGATGCGGTCGAGCACGGCGCGCACCGCCGGATCCCGCTCGTCGCCGTACTCGGCGCGGCGCAGGTCGCGCCGGTAGGCCTGCGTGCTCTCGAGGAAGCTCGTGAGCGAGGAGATGCCGACGACGTCGACGCCGGCCCGCACCCGGCCCGGGTGGAAGGCGAGCGTGGCGAGCACCATGTATCCGCCGTACGAGCCGCCGTACACCGCCACCCGCGCCGGGTCGAGGTCGGGCTGCGAGGCGACGTAGTCCAGGGTGGCGCCGATGTCGGCGAGCGCCTGCTCGCGCCGCGGGCCGTCGTCGGCGGCGAGCCAGGCCTTTCCGTAGCCGTCGGAGCCGCGGACGTTGGGAGAGAGCACGGCGAAGCCCATCTCCAGGGCCCAGAACTGCGCCAGCGGCGAGAAGAGGGGACGGCTCTGCGCCTCGGGGCCGCCGTGCCAGACGACGACCACCGGGACCCGGCCCTTCGGCCGCGCCGGCGGCCGCAGCAGGAAGGCCGGGACGGCGACGCCGTCCGCCGACGGGTAGCGGACGAGCTCGGGCTCGACGAAGCGCTCCGGGTCGAGCCCGCCCACCTCCGACCGGGTCCAGCGCTCGAGCTTCCGCGACCCGAGGTCGAGCCTCCACACGTCGGCGGGTCGGGCGGCGCTCTGCAGCGTGAGGAAGAGGACGTTCGGCCTCCGGGCCGGGAAGAGCATCCCGCCGACGACGCCGGCGGGGAGCTCCACCGGGGCGAGGCGCCCGGTCCTGGGCTCGTGGAGGTAGAGGCGGGAGACGCCGCCGGCGTTCACCGCCAGCGCCACCCGCGAGCCGTCGCGGGACACCGCGACGTGCTCCACGTCCCAGCGGATGGTGTGGGTGACGGCGCGCGGCGGCCTGCGGGGGACGCCGAGGTCGAGCCGCACCAGCTCGTTGAACTCGTTCCAGCGGTCGGTGACGAGCCAGACCCCCTTCCCGTCGGCGGTGAAGGCCGCCTGGCGCACGCTCCCCTTCCCCTCCCGCGGCGTGAGCCGCTCCACCGCGCCGGTGGCGACGTCGACGAGGAGGAGGTCGGCGTCGGCGATGGAGCGGAAGACCCGCACCAGGATCCGCGCGCCGTCGGGAGAGAAGTCGAGGGGGAGGTAGGTCCCCTCCCCCTCCACCACCCTCCGCGCCTGCGCCGGCGCGGCCGCCTCGGCGAGCCAGACGTCCATGTCCTTGCCGTTTCGCGCCGTGCTCGCCCAGGCGACCCGGCTTCCGTCGCGCGAGAGGACGAACTGGTCGTTCCGGCTCTTCCCGTCGGTGAGCCGCTCGGCGCGGCCGGTCCGGCGGTCGAGCCGGTGGAGCTGGTGGAACTCGCCGCCGCCGCGGTCGCGGAGGAACCAGACGGCGCGCGGGTCGCCCGGGGCGAAGCGCGCCCTGCCCACCGGCTCCTCGAAGAAGGTGATCTGCTCGCGGGCCCCCAGCGGCCGGTCGACGACGTGGAGCTGGGTCGTCGACCCGAAGCGCGTCGCCACCAGGATGGCGCCGCCGTCGTCGGCGGCGTCGAGCACCTGGGCGGAGCGCGCCTCCTGGTACTGGGCCATGCGCTCCCGCAGCGCCTCGGGGACCTCGGGGACGCCGAGCTGGAGGAGGTTGGGGTTGCCGGGTGCGGGGGAGACGCCGGCGATCCCGCTCGCCGGCTCCCCCGCGAGAAGCAGCGCGGCGAGGAGGAGGTGTCCCATGGGGCCGGTCATTCTAGCCGGGCCGGGGGCCTCCGGGCCTCCCCACGCCCGCCCGGGGCAGTCGCCGGCGCTCCCGGCAGGCGGGACGCCTCCGGCCGGGCTACAATGAGGCGGATGGCGGAGCGTCCCGGGAGCGACCGCGAGACGGGGGTCGTCGACCCGAAGACCAGGTCCCGCCGGAAGGTACAGCGGCCCTCGCTCTACAAGGTCCTGTTGCACAACGACGACTACACGACCATGGAGTTCGTGGTGGAGATCCTGAAGACCGTCTTCCACCACGGCGAGCACGAGGCGACGCGCATCATGCTTCACGTCCACCACAACGGCGTCGGGATCGCCGGCACCTACCCCCTGGAGATCGCCGAGACCAAGGCGGAGAAGTCGATGTCGATGGCCCGCGCCTCCCAGTACCCCCTGCTGGTCACGGTGGAGCCGGAGTAGCGATGGTCACCGTCTCCAAGGAGCTCCGCGCCACGCTCGAGAACGCCGAGGCCGAGGCCCGCCGGCGGCGCCACGAGTACGTCACCCTGGAGCACCTGCTCCACGCCATGACCCGGGACCGGGTCGCCGCCGAGGTGCTGCTCGCCTGTGGCGCCGACCTCAAGCAGCTGGAGCGCGACCTCGAGGAGTACCTCGACCGCACCCTGGAGTCGCAGCCGGGCCGGGCGCAGGAGCCGGAGCGCACCGCCGCGTTCCTCCGCGTGCTGCAGCGGGCGGCCTGGCACGTGCAGGGCTCGGGGCGCACCGAGCTGAACGCCGGCGACGTCCTGGCCGCCATCACCCGCGAGCGCGGCTCGCACGCCGTCTACCTGCTGGAGAAGCAGGGGGTGAAGCGCGTCGACATCCTGCAATACATCTCGCACGGGGTCTCCAAGGACGGGGGCGAGGGCGAGGAAGGCGAGGGGGCCGGAGCGGGCGAGGACGAGCAGCCGCGGACGGTGCGCGACCCCTTCCGCACCTTCTGCGTGAACCTCGTCGAGCGCGCCGCCCAGGGCCTCATCGACCCGCTGGTGGGGCGGCAGGCCGAGATCCGGCGCACCATCCAGGTGCTGTGCCGGCGCCGGAAGAACAACCCGGTCTTCGTCGGCGACCCGGGCGTGGGCAAGACCGCCATCGTCGAGGGGCTGGCGCTGGCCATCCACGAGAAGCGGGTGCCCGCGGTGCTGCAGAACGCCGCCATCTTCTCCCTCGACCTGGGGGCGCTCCTCGCCGGCACGAAGTTCCGCGGCGAGTTCGAGCAGCGGCTCAAGGGGGTCATCGCCGGGGTGAAGAAGACGCCCGGGGCCATCCTCTTCATCGACGAGATCCACACCATCGTCGGCGCCGGCGCCACCACCGGCAGCTCGATGGACGCCTCCAACCTCCTGAAGCCCGGCCTGGCCTCCGGCGAGCTCCGCTGCATCGGCTCCACCACCTTCCAGGACTACAAGCAGACCTTCGACCGCGACCACGCGCTGGCGCGCCGCTTCCAGAAGATCGAGATCCACGAGCCCACCGTGGAGCAGACGGTGCGCATCCTCCACGGGCTCAAGAAGGTCTACGAGCAGCACCACGGCGTCGTCTACACGAGCCGCGCGCTGCGGGCCGCGGCCGAGCTCTCGGCCAAGCACATCAACGAGCGGATGCTGCCCGACAAGGCCATCGACGTGCTCGACGAGGCCGGCGCCGCCGACCGGATGCGCGACGACGCCCGCCGGCGCCGCCGGGTCACGGCCCGCGAGGTGGAGCGGGTGGTGGCGCGGATGGCGCGCATCCCCGAGCGCACCGTCTCGGCCGACGACCAGGCCGCCCTGGCGAATCTGGAGCCGGAGCTGAAGAAGGTCATCTTCGGGCAGGACCGCGCCGTCGAGGCCATCGCCGGCGCCATCAAGCTGCAGCGCTCGGGCCTGGGGAGCCCGGAGCGGCCCATCGGCAACTTCCTCTTCTCCGGGCCCACCGGGGTGGGCAAGACCGAGCTCGCCAAGCAGCTGGCGCGGATCCTGGGGGTCGAGTTCATCCGCTTCGACATGAGCGAGTACCAGGAGCAGCACGCGGTCTCGCGGCTCATCGGCGCGCCGCCGGGCTACGTCGGCTTCGACCAGGGCGGGCTCCTCACCGACGCCATCCGCAAGTCCCCGTACGCCGTGCTCCTCCTCGACGAGATCGAGAAGGCGCACCCGGCCATCTACAGCGTGCTCCTCCAGGTGATGGACCACGCCACCCTCACCGACAACACCGGGCGCAAGGCCGACTTCCGCAACATCGCGCTCATCATGACGACCAACGCCGGCGCCCTGGACCTCTCCTCGCGCCGGGTGGGCTTCGGCGCCGACGACGCCGAGCGCGGCAACGCCCGGGGCGCCATCGAGCGGGCCTTCAGCCCCGAGTTCCGCAACCGGCTCGACGCCTGGGTGGCCTTCGACGCCCTGCCGCCCGCGGTCATCCGCCGGGTGGTGGACAAGCTCGTCGCCGAGCTGGCGGAGCAGCTCGCCGAGAGGAAGGTGACGCTCGAGCTCGCGCCCGAGGGACGGGAGTGGCTCGCCGAGCACGGCTTCGACCGGACCATGGGCGCCCGCCCCATGGGCCGCCTCCTCCAGACCGAGGTGAAGCGGCCGCTGGCCGAGAAGCTGCTCTTCGGCGAGCTGCGCGAGGGCGGCAAGGTCCGCATCGGCGCGGCGGAGGGCAAGCTGGTCCTCGAGGTCGAGCCGATCGAGGCGCCGGTGGCATAGCCGGACCGCGAGCTCCGGGAGGAGTCTCGCCGGTCGCGTGGTATCACGGCGCGGGATGCAGCCGCTCCCCATCGACCCGAGGATCCCGGAGGTCGTCGCGGCGCTGCGGCGCGCGCCCTCCCTGGTGGTCGAGGCGCCGCCCGGCGCCGGGAAGACGACGCGCCTGCCGCGCGCCCTCCTCGAGGGCGGCGTCGCCGGCGAGGGCGAGGTGCTGGTGCTCGAGCCGCGCCGGCTCGCGGCCCGGCTGGCGGCGCGCCGCGTCGCCGAGGAGCTGGGCGAGCGGCCCGGAGAGACGGTCGGCTGGCAGGTGCGCTTCGAGGACGTCTCCGGCCCGCGCACCCGGCTCCGCTTCCTCACCGAGGCGCTCCTCTCCCGGCGCCTGCTCGACGCGCCGCGGCTCCCCGGCGTGGGCGCGGTGGTGCTCGACGAGGTCCACGAGCGCCACCTGCAGGGCGACCTGGCGCTGGCGCTGCTCCGGCGGCTGCAGCGGGGGCCGCGCCCCGACCTGCGCCTGGTGGCGATGAGCGCCACGCTCGACGCCGGCCCGCTGGCCCGCTTCCTCGGGGCCGAGGTGATCCGCGCCGAGGGGCGCAGCCACCCGGTGGCGGTGGAGCACCTCTCGCCCGAGGCCGCGCGGCGGGAGGAGCGGCTGGAGCGGCGCGTGGCCGCGGCGGTGCGCCGGCTCGCCGCCGAGACCGACGGCGACGTGCTCGTCTTCCTCCCCGGGGCCGCCGAGATCCGCCGCTGCCGCGAGGCGCTGGCGCCCCTCGCCGGCCGCGCCGGGCTGGCGGTGCTCCCGCTCCACGGCGACCTCCCGGCCGAGGAGCAGGACCGGGCGGTGCGTCCCTCGGACCGCCGCAAGGTCGTCCTCTCCACCAACGTCGCCGAGAGCTCGGTGACCATCCCGGGCGTCGCCGCGGTGGTGGACGGCGGCCTGGCCCGCGTCGCCTCCCACTCCCCGTGGTCGGGCCTGCCGCGCCTCGAGCTCCGCAAGATCTCCCGGGCATCGGCGGCGCAGCGCGCCGGGCGCGCCGGGCGGACGCGCCCCGGGGTCTGCATCCGGCTCTACACCCGCGCCGACCACGACGCCCGCCCCGAGCGCGACGCGCCCGAGATCGCCCGCGGCGACCTCGCCGAGCCGCTCCTGCTCCTCGCCGCCGCCGGCGTCGAGGGGCTCGAGTGGCTCGAGCCGCCGCCGCCAGCCGCCGCGGAGGCGGCGCGGACCCTGCTGCGGCGGCTCGGCGCGGTGGACGCCGCCGGCGCCGCGACCGAGCTCGGGCGCCGGATGGCCGGCCTCCCCCTCCACCCGCGCCTCGCCCGGCTCGCGCTCGAGGCGGCGGCGCGGGGAGCCCCGCGCCAGGGAGCGCTGGTCGCGGCGCTGGCGGGCGAGCGGGACCTGCGGGAGCGCTGGGACCGCGACCCGCGCACCGCCCCGCCCACCGGTCCCTCCGACCTCCTCGAGCTCGCCGCGCTCTTCGAGGAGGCGGCCCGGGTCCGCTTCGCGCCGGAGCGGCTCCGCGCCCTGGGGCTCGTGCCCGGGGCGGTGCAGGCGGTGGAGCGGGCGAGGAGGCAGATCGAGCGGGAGGTGAGGCGGGCGACCGCGAGGGCGCCGCTCCCCCTCACCCCGGCCCTCCCGGTGGAGGGGGCGACGCCCTCTCCACCTGCCCCCGCCGGCGCGGGGGAGAGGGGGAGCGAGCCCGGGACCTCGCCGGCAGAGGAGGACGCCGTCCTCCTCGCCACGCTCGCCGCCTTTCCCGACCGGGTGGCGCGCCGCCGCGCCCCGGGGTCGGACGAGGTCCTGCTCGCCGGCGGCGGCTCGGCGCGCCTCGCCCCGGAGTGCGTGGTCCGGGAGGCCGAGGTCCTGGTGGCGGTGGATGCGGAGGAGCGGCGCGGCGACCGCGGGCGGCCCGGCGGCGCGGCGGTGCGGCTCGCCTCCGCGGCCAGCCCCGAGATGCTCCTCGAGCTCTTCCCGGGGTCGCTCCGGTACGAGGAGCAGCTGAGCTGGAACGAGGCCGCGGAGCGGGTCGACGCCGCCGAGCGGCTCCTCTACGACGACCTGGCCCTGGAGACCGCGCGCGCCGCCCGCCTCGACCCGGAGCGCGCCGCGGAGCTCCTGGCGTCGCAGGCCCTGGCCCGGGGGCCGGCCGCCTTCGCCCCCGAGGGGGAGGTGGAGCGGCTCCTGGCGCGGGTCGCCTTCGCCGGCCTCCACGCGCCGGGGGCCCTGCCGGCGCTCGGCGAGGAGGACGCGCGCCAGGCGCTGCGGCGGCTGTGCCGGGGCCGCCGCAGCTTCGCGGAGCTCCGCGAGGCCGACCTGCCGGCGGCCGTCCTGGCGCTGCTCCCGCCCCATGGCCGCTCCCTCGTCGAGCGGCTGGCGCCGGATCGGGTGGCGCTCCCCGGCGGGCGGAGCGTCCGCGTCCACTACCAGGGCGGCGGGAAGCCGCCCTGGATCGGGAGCCGGCTCCAGGACTTCTTCGGCATGGTGCAGGGACCGGCGGTGGCGGGGGGGAAGGTGCCGCTCGTCCTGCACCTCCTGGCTCCGAGCCAGCGCCCGGTGCAGGTGACCACCGACCTCGCCGGCTTCTGGGAGCGCCACTACCCGGCGCTGCGGCGGGAGCTCATGCGCCGCTACCCGCGCCACGCCTGGCCCGAGGACCCGCGGACGGCGGCCCCGCCGGGAAGGC
>DATBLK010000161.1:0-5156 GCA_036555405.1 Anaeromyxobacteraceae bacterium | reverse complement strand
CCTCCCCGAGATCAACGCCATCCAGAACGGGATGAAGAAGCTCTCCGGCGACTACATCGCCGAGGCGGAGCGGCGCGGCCACTCCGAGGACGTCTGCACCTACGTGAAGGCCGACCTGGGGATGATGGCCAAGGGCAACCTGGCGCCGAACGGCAAGCCGCTCCCGAAGCCCGACGTCCTCCTCCTCTCCTACACCGGCTGCTTCACGTTCATGAAGTGGTTCGAGCTCGTCCGCGACGAGTACCGCTGCCCGACGGTGATGCTCCACGTCCCCTACCAGGGCGACGGCAAGGTCACCGACAACATGCGGAACTACATCGTGAAGCAGCTCAAGGACGTGGTCATCCCCACCCTGGAGGAGGTCTCGGGCGTGAAGTTCGACATCGACCGGCTGCGCCAGTACATGCGCGAGTCGGCGAAGGCCGAGGACGACTTCGTCTGGATCCTCGAGTCCGCCAAGCAGAAGCCCTCGCCCATCGACGCCTACTTCGGCGGCGTCTACTACATCGGCCCCATCTTCACCGCCTTCCGGGGAACCCCGGACGCCACCGAGTACTACGCGCTGCTCCGCCGCGAGCTCGAGGAGCGGATCGCCAGGAAGCTCGGGCCGGTGACGCCCGAGGGCGACATGAAGGAGCAGAAGTACCGGCTGGTGGTCGAGGGGCCCCCGAACTGGACCAGCTTCCGCGAGTTCTGGAAGATGTTCTACGACGAGGGCGCCGTCGTCGTGGCCTCGAGTTACACCAAGGTCGGCGGGGTCTACGACCTCGGCTTCCGGCACGACCCCGACCGCCCGCTCGAGTCGCTGGCCGAGTACTGCCTCGGCTGCTACACGAACCGCAACCTCCCGCAGCGCGTCGAGCTCCTCGAGAAGTACGTGAACGAGTACTCGGCCGACGGGCTGCTCATCAACTCCATCAAGAGCTGCAACAGCTTCTCCGCCGGGCAGCTCATGATCATGCGGGAGATCGAGAAGCGCACCGGCAAGCCCGGCGCCTTCATCGAGACCGACCTCGTCGACCCCCGCTACTTCTCCGCCGCCAACGTGAAGAACCGGCTGGAGAGCTACTTCCAGATGATCGACCAGAAGCGCCGCGCCGTGGCCACGGCCGCCTAGGGCGCGGGAGAGGACGCCATGAAGGTCTTCGTCGGCATCGACCTCGGCTCCACCACCACCAAGTCGGTGGTGGTGGACGAGAACCACGCGGTGCTCGGTCGCGGCATCACCAACTCGCGCTCCAACTACGACACCGCCTCCCGGGTCTCCAAGCAGGAGGCGCTCGTCGACGCGCGCTTCACCCTCTTCCGCCGCGGCCTGGGGGCGGTGCCCTCGCTGGCCGGCAAGGTCGACGCCTTCCTGGCCGAGCTGGAGCGCCAGTTTCGCCGCGTCCAGTTCCTGGAGCAGCTCGAGGACCTGCGCCAGACCTGCCTGCGGAACAGCACCGGCCTGCGCTTCGCCGGCCAGGAGCGGGCCCTGGCCCAGGCACTCGACGCTTCCTTCGAGAAGATCGCCGAGGAGGCGGCCGCCATCTTCGCCCCGGGGGCCCGGCGGCGCTCCGACTTCTTCCGCGACATCGCCGGGTCGCGCTTCATGGCCATCGCCGACCCGCTCTGCAAGTCTGCGGGCCTGTCCTTCGACCTGCTCCTCAACGTCTACGACAAGTCGATCATCGACGTGGAGAACCGGCCGCCGGGCGGCGCCATGGAGGAGAAGTTCCTCCGCGCCCTGGACGCCGCCACCGGCGGCAACGGGGCCGCCCAGGACGTCGCCGCGCCGGTGCGAGCGGCGCTCGAGATCCCGCTGGAGGAGGCCTACGTCGTCGGCACCGGCTACGGCCGGGTCCGCCTCCCCTTCCCCAAGGAGCACATCCGCTCGGAGATCCTCTGCCACGGCCTGGGCGCCCACATGATGTACGCCGACACCCGCACCGTGCTCGACATCGGCGGCCAGGACACCAAGGCCATCCAGGTGGACAAGGACGGCATCGTCGAGAACTTCCAGATGAACGACCGCTGCGCCGCCGGCACCGGGCGCTACCTGGGCTACGTCGCCGACGAGATGAAGATGGGGCTCCACGAGCTCGGCCCGCTGGCGATGAAGGCGACGAAGACGCTGCGCATCAACTCCACCTGCACCGTCTTCGCCGGCGCCGAGCTCCGCGACCGGCTGGCCCTGGGCGACCGCCGCGAGGACATCCTGGCCGGCCTGCACCGCGCCATCGTGCTCCGGGCGATGTCCATCATCTCCCGGTCGGGCGGGATCCGCGACCAGTTCACCTTCACCGGCGGGGTCGCCAAGAACGAGGCGGCGGTGCGCGAGCTCAGGAAGCTCGTCCAGGAGAACTACGGCAAGGTCACCATCAACATCAACCCCGACTCGATCTACACCGGCGCGCTCGGCGCGGCGGCCTTCGCCCAGCGCGCCGCGCAGGGTTGACGGGGAGGCGCGAGCCATGGCCATCACCGCAGGAATCGACGTCGGCACCGGCTGCGTCAAGGTCGTCCTCTTCGACGTCCGGGGCGGCGAGGCCCGCTGGATGGGCCGCGCCCTGGAGCGCATCCGCCAGCGCGACCCCTACCAGCTCGCCGGCGCGGCCTTCGACGCGCTCCTCGCCGACGCCCGGCTCGACCGCGGCGCGGTGGACTACGTCGCCACCACCGGGGACGGCGAGAACGTCGCCTTCGCCACCGGCCACTTCTACTCGATGACCACGCACGCGCGCGGCGCCATCCACCTCGACCCCTCGTCGCGCGCGGTGCTGGACATCGGCGCGCTCCACGGCCGCGCCATCCGGACCGACGCCCGCGGCAAGGTGCAGTCCTACAAGATGACGAGCCAGTGCGCCTCCGGCTCCGGCCAGTTCCTGGAGAACATCGCCCGCTACCTGGGCATCGCCCAGGACGAGATCGGCGGCCTCTCGCAGCAGGGCCAGGCGCCGGAGAAGGTCTCCTCCATCTGCGCGGTGCTGGCCGAGACCGACGTCATCAACATGGTCTCGCGCGGCATCTCGGCGGCGAACATCCTGAAGGGCATCCACCTCTCGATGGCCGGACGGCTCGCCAGCCTGCTGAAGGGCATCGGCGCCACCGAGGGCACGGTGCTCATGACCGGCGGCCTGGCCCTCGACTCGGGGCTGGTCGCGGCGCTCCGCGAGGCGCTGGCGAAGGAGCGCATGGCGCGGCTCGAGGTCAGGAGCCACCCCGACTCCATCTACGCCGGCGCCATCGGCGCCGCCATCTGGGGCGCGTTCCGCCACGAGAAGCTCCGGCGCCTGGCCCCGGCCGCGGTGGCCTGAGGGGGTGCGCATGGACGCGACCGCACCGACCCCGCGCCGGCTCACCGCCGCCGACCTCGACCGGGTGGTCGCCATCGACGCCGAGGTCGGGGGCCGCTCGCGCCGCGGCTTCTTCGCGCGGCGCCTGGGCCCGGCCGGCGGCGACGGGATCGTCGCCCTGGGCGACGAGCGGGGCGGTCGGCTGGACGGCTTCGCCTTCGCCCACCTCCAGGACGGCGAGTTCGGCGACCCGGCGCCGGTGGGCGTCCTCGACGCCCTGGGCGTGCTCCCGGCGGCGCGCGGGGCCGGCGTGGCCACCCGGCTCCTGGCGGCGCTGGAGGCGGCCCTGGCCGAGCGCGGCGCGCACGAGCTGCGCACCGAGGCCGACTGGGCCGAGCAGACCCTGGCCGGCTTCTTCGCGGCGGCGGGCTTCCGGGTGGCCCCGCGGATCGTGCTCCTCCGGCCCGTCGGCGACCTCGTCCTCGGCGGCGAGGAGTTCGACTGGGAGGAGCTGCCGGTGCGCTCCATGGCCGAGGAGGACCTGCCGGCCATCGTCCGGCTCGACCGGAAGATCACCGGGCGCGACCGGACGGCCTACTACCGCCGCAAGGCCGACGAGGTCCTGCGGCAGTCCGGCGTGCGCCTCTCCCTGGTCGCCGAGGTCGACCGGCAGTTCGCCGGCTTCCTCATGGCGCGCGTCGACTACGGCGAGTTTGGAAGGGCCGACCCCTTCGCGGTCCTGGACACCATCGGCGTCGACCCGGCCCATGCCCGGCGCCGGGTGGGCCGGGCGCTGCTCGGCCAGCTCCTCCTGAACCTCCGCTCGCTCCGGGTGGAGCAGCTCGTCACGCTCGTGGAGTGGAACCACTTTCCGCTCCTCGCCTTCCTGGCGCGAGCCGGCTTCGCTCCCACCCAGCGGCTCTCGTTCGCCAAGGCCATCGGCGCGCCGGCGCGGTAGGGCGGACGCTCCGCCGGACGTCGGCCCGAGCGGCCGGCTACACTTCCCCTCTCCCCCGCCTCTGGGGGAAAGGGCCAGGGTGGGGGGGAGGAGAGACATGGCCGCGAGCGCGCACGTCGACACCTTCGCCCGGGACAACCTGCCCCCGCGCGACCGCTGGCCGGACCTGTCCTTCGACCTCCCGGAGCTGCGCTACCCCGAGCGCCTGAACAGCGCCGCCGAGCTCCTCGACCGGATGGCGGCCGGCAGCCGCGGCGACCGGGTCGCCCTCCGCTCGCCCGGGGCGACGCTCACCTACCGCGAGCTCCTGGCGCTCGCGAACCGCGTCGCCCACGTGCTGCGCGAGGACATGGGCCTGGTTCCCGGGAACCGGGTGCTCCTGCGCGGCCCCAACAACCACATGATGGCGGCCTGCTGGCTCGCTGCGCTCAAGGCCGGGTGCATCGCGGTCGCGACCATGCCGCTCCTGCGCGCCCGGGAGCTCGAGCAGATCGCCGGCAAGGCGCGGATCGGGGCGGCGCTCTGCGACGCCCGCCTCCTGGAGGAGCTCGAGCTGGCGCGAGCCCGGAGCCCGCAGCTCTCGCGCGTGGTCGCCTTCGGCGGCGGGGGCCCGGGCTCGCTCGAGGCCCTGGCCGCCGGCAAGCCCGCCGCCTTCGAGAACCTCGACACCGCCGCTGACGACGTCGCGCTCATCGCCTTCACCTCCGGCACCACCGGCCAGCCCAAGGGGACGCTCCACTTCCACCGCGACGTGCTGGCGATGTGCGACTGCTTCCCGCGCTCCTGCCTCCGGCCCACCGCGGACGACGTCTTCGTGGGCACGCCGCCGCTCGCCTTCACCTTCGGCCTGGGGGGCCTGCTCTGCTTCCCGCTGCGCTTCGGGGCCTCGACCGTGCTCGTCGAGAAGCCGTCGCCCGACCTCC
>DATBLK010000122.1:0-7834 GCA_036555405.1 Anaeromyxobacteraceae bacterium | reverse complement strand
GGCGGCCGCCTCCTTCCGCCCCCCTCCCGCCGGCGCGCCGGTCGGCTCGACTTCTTCCCCATTCCTAGCCCCTCACCTGCCCCTCGCCCTCGACCACGAACTTCTGCGCCGTGAGCTCGGCGAGGCCCATGGGTCCGAAGGCGTGCAGCTTGGTCGTGCTGATGCCGATCTCGGCGCCGAGCCCGAGCTCGCCGCCGTCGTTGAAGCGGGTGCTGGCGTTCACCATCACGGCGCTGGCGGTGACCTCGCGCTCGAAGCGGCGGGCGGCCTCGAGGTCGCGGGTGACGATGGCCTCGGTGTGGAGCGAGCCGTAGCGGGCGATGTGGTCGAGCGCCGCGTCGAGGGAGGGCACGACCCGGACCGCCAGCACCAGGTCCAGGAACTCCTTGCCGAAGTCCCCGGGGCCGGCCGGCCCCGCCTTCACCCCGGCCCGGGACAGGATGGCGAGCGACGTCGGGTCGCAGCGGAGCTCCACGCCCGAGCGGGCCAGCGCCCGGCCCACCGGCGGCAGGAGCCGCGCCGCCGCGGCCCGGTGCACCAGCAGGCACTCGGTGGCGTTGCAGACGCCGGGCCGCTGCACCTTGCCGTTCACCGCCAGCGCCACCGAGCGGCCCTCGTCGGCGCTGGCGTCGAGGTAGAGGTGGCACACGCCCTGGTAGTGCTTCACCACCGGCACCCGGGCGCGCTCCGCCACCGCCCGGATGAGCGACGGCCCGCCGCGGGGGATGGCGAGGTCGACGAGGTCGTCGAGCTCGAGGAGGGCGTAGGTGGCCTCCCGGTCGGGCGTGGGGACGACCTGGGCCGCGGCGGCGGGGAGGCCGGCGGCCTCGAGCCCCTCGGCGAAGGCGGCGCCGAGCGCCAGGGAGGAGCGCAGCGCCTCCGCGCCCGGCCGGAGGATGACCGCGTTGCCGCTCTTCAGGCAGAGCCCGGCCGCCTCCGGCGCCACGTTGGGCCGCGCCTCGTACACCATCAGGACGACGCCGAGCGGGATGCGGACCCGGCGGACGGCGAGGCCGTTGGGGCGCGTCCAGCTCGCCGTGACCTCGCCCACCGGGTCGGGGAGCGCCGCGATCTCCCGGAGCGCGCCGGCGATGCCCGCCAGCCGCTTCGGGTCCAGGGCCAGCCGGTCGAGGAGGGCGGCCCCGAGCCGGGACCGGCGGGCGGCGGCCAGGTCCTTGCGGTTCTCGGCCAGGATCCGCTTCTGGCGGCGCAGGGTCGCCGCCGCGGCGGCTTCCAGGGCCCGGTTCTTCTCTGCCGTCGAGGCCAGGGAGAGCCGCCGCGCCGCGTCCCGCGCGGCCAGGGCCAGGGCGCGCATCTCGGCGCGGAGCGCGGTCAACGCTCGTCCTCGAGCAGCACCATGTCGTTCCGGTGGACCACCTCGTCCACGTACTTATACCCGAGTGTGCGCTCGATCTCGCCGGTCCGCAGGCCGGCGATGCGGCGGATCTCGTCGGACCCGTATCCGGCGAGGCCGCGGGCGAAGGGGCGGCGCGGCTCGGCGGCGATGTCGACCGGGTCGCCGACCCCGAAATGGCCGGAGACCCCCTTCACGCCCGAGGGGAGCAGGCTTCGCCCCTGCTCCACCAGGGCGCGGCGCGCCCCGGCGTCTACGAGGATGGTCCCCCTTCCGCGGGCCGCGGCCGCGAGCCATCCCTGCCGTCCGGAGTAGCGCGAGGGCCGCGGGGGGAAGAAGGTCCCCACCCGCTCCCCGCCGAGGAGCTGGGCCAGCGCCTGGGGGCGGCGCCCGGAGAGCAGCGCCGTGGCCACGCCCAGGGCGGCGAGCCGCCGCGCCGCCCGGAGCTTGGTCGCCATCCCGCCGACGCTGCGGGCGCTGCCGGCGCCGCCGGCCATCCGCTCCACCTCGGCGCCGACGCGCGGGACGTCGTGGAGGAGCTGCGCCCCGGGGAGCCTGGGGTCGCGGTCGTAGAGCCCCTCGACGTCGGTGAGCATGGCGACCAGCTCGGCCTCCACGCAGGTCGCCACCAGCGCCGCCAGGGTGTCGTTGTCGCCCACCTTGATCTCCTCCACCGCCACGGTGTCGTTCTCGTTCACGACCGGGAGGACGCCGAGCTCGAGGAGGCGGCCGAGGGTGCGCCGGGCGTTGAGGAAGCGCTTGCGGCTCTGGAGGTCCTCGGCGGTGAGGAGGAGCTGGGCCACGTGGACCCCGTGGGGCTCCAGGGCTCGTCCCCAGGCGGCCACGAGGTCGGGCTGGCCGGCGGCGGCGGCGGCCTGCTTGGTGGCGATGTCCCAGGGCCGCCCGGCCACCCGCGGGAGCCCGAGCTTCTCGGCGCCGAGCGCGATGGCGCCCGAGGTGACGAGGACCAGGCGCCGCGAGCGGCCGGCGGCCGCGAGCTCGGCCGCGAGCCGCTCGCAGTTGGCGCGGTCGAAGCGCCCGTCCCCGCCGGTGAGCGAGCCGGTGCCCACCTTGACCACGAGTCGGCCGAGCCGTGCCAGGTCGCGGCGGTCCACGGAAGGCCGCATCTTACAGCGCTTCCCCGCCGCGATCCGGCGACCGGGCCCGGCCGGGCCCGGCGGCGCGCCGATCCCGTGGTGCCCGGCCGCCGCTGCGGCTATGCTCCCGGGCGGTGCAGGACGTCCACGGGAACACGCTCGGCCTCAAGAAGAGCCAGCTTCACGCCCTGCGCCGGACCCACCGCCGCCGCGTCGACGCCCGCCAGCTCGTCTCGCCCGAGCTGGCCCGCCACCTCACCGAGGTGAGCCGGGAGACGAACCGCCAGGTGGGCGTGCTCCTCGACCGCAGGGGCGCGGTCCAGTGGGTGGTGGTGGGAGACGCCCGCCGGCTGGACCTGCCCGACGTCGGCCGGGCCCGCGCCGGCTCCCACCGGCTCCGCGGCCTCCGGCTCGTCCACACCCACCTCGGCGGCGAGCCGCTGACGCGCGACGACCACACCGACCTCGCGCTCCTGCGGCTCGACCTCGTCGCCGCCGTCGAGGCGCTCGCCGACGGGATGCCGGGCCGCGTCCACTGGGCCCACCTGCTGCCCGAGAACCCGGCCGGCGCCCTCTGGAAGGACGAGAGCGCGCCCTCGGTGCACGAGCTGGCGGTCGACCCGCTGGCGCTGGCCCAGGCGCTGGAGGAGGAGTTCGCCCGCGCCGCCGGCGCCCGGCGCACCGGCGGGCGCGAGCGCGCCATCCTGGTCGGGGTCGGCGGCCGCGGCCGGTCGCGGGATGAGACCCTGGCCTCCCTCGCCGAGCTCGGCGAGCTGGCGCGCACCGCCGGCGTCGATGTCATCGACAGCGTGGTGCAGGTGCGGCGCGACCCCGACCCGCGCACGCTCATCGGCCGGGGCAAGCTCGAGGAGCTCCTCCTCGGCTCCATGCAGCGCCTCGCCGACCTCATCGTCTTCGACGCCGACCTCACGCCCTCCCAGGCCATCCACATCGGCGAGGCGACGAGCCTGAAGATCCTGGACCGGACCCAGCTCATCCTCGACATCTTCGCGCAGCGGGCCCAGAGCGCCGACGGGAAGCTCCAGGTGGAGCTGGCCCAGCTCCGCTACCTCTACCCCCGCCTGGTGGGCCGCGACGACTCCCTCTCCCGCCTCGCCGGCGGCATCGGCGGCCGGGGCCCGGGCGAGACCAAGCTCGAGATCGACCGCCGCCGCGTCCGCGACCGGATCACGGCGCTGGAGCGGCGCGTGGCCGCGCTCTCCGCGGGCCGTGCGGTGCGCCGCCGGCGCCGCGGCGCCGCCGGCCTGCCGGTGCTCTCCATCGTCGGCTACGCCAACGCCGGGAAGTCGACGCTGCTGAACGCCCTGACGGGCTCGCACCTGCTCGCCGAGGACGTCCTCTTCGCCACCCTCGACCCGGCGAGCCGGCGCCTCCGCTTCCCGCGGGACCGCGAGGTGATCGTCACCGACACGGTGGGCTTCATCCGCGACCTCCCCCAGGAGCTGGTGGCCGCCTTCCGCGCCACGCTCGAGGAGCTCCACCAGGCCGACCTCCTGCTGCACGTCGCCGACGCGGCCGACCCGCGCCTCGACGAGCGCATCCGCGCCGTCGAGGCCCTCCTCGGCGACCTCCGGCTCCTCTCGAAGCCGCGCCTCCTCGTCCTGAACAAGGTGGACCGGCTTTCCGAGGGGCAGGGCCAGGCCCTGGCCCACGCGCGCGACGGCGTGGCCGTCTCGGCGCTGGAGCGGCGCGGGCTCGAGGCGCTGCTCCACCGCTGCGACCGGATGCTCTGGGCGGAGGGCCGGGTGTCCTTCGCCGAGGTGGAGGCCGGCGCGCCCGTGCCGGAGGCGGCGCTGGCCGCCCCGGCCGCTCGCGGCTAGAGTCGCCCCGCCATGCAGATCGGTCGCGCCCTGGCGCTCGCCGCAGCGCTCGCCGCCTGCTCCCGCGGCGGAGGCGCCGAGGACCGCGGCCAGCCCCGGATCCTCGAGGCGGCCCCCGCCCCCGCGCCCTTCGACTGGTCGCAGCCCGCCTCGGCGCTGGCCATGGACGGCGACGAGGCGGCGCGCCGCATCGGCTCCCTGGAGATCCAGGCCACGATCTCCTGGTCGGTGGGCCGCGGCCCCGAGTCGCAGCGCCTGCGGATGGCGGAGCGCCACGTGGTCCGCCAGCTCGCCGGCGGCGACTTCCACGCGCTCTCGGAGCTCGACCCCGGAGCCTGGCACGGCGCCGAGACGGGGCGCGAGGTGGTCTTCGCGGGCGGCGCAACCTTCGCGCGCAGCCGCTGGTCTCCCTTCCGCGAGCGGCCCGCCGACCGCGGCGCCGAGGCGCGCCGCCGCCGGGACGAGAGCTTCCGCCTCGCCGGCGACCTGGCGACGCTCTACGGGCCGGCGCTCCGGGTGGATCCCGGCGGCGAGGGCGCGGTGCTGGGGCGGGCGGCGCGGCGCTTCGCCCTCTCCCTGCTGCGCGGCGCCGCGATGCCGGCCCCCCCGCCGCCCCCGGCGGCGCTGCCGCCGTCCGGGTACGACGAGGACACGCGCCGCCGCCTGGACTTCCTCGAGGGGCGCGTCCCGCTCGCGCTCGCGGGGGAGATGGCGCTCGACGCCGGGAGCGGCGTCCCGCTCCTCGTCCGGATGAAGGGCGTGCTCGGGGAGCGCGGCGATCCCGAGCTCCGCGCCGAGTTCGAGCTCGAGGCCCGCGTCGCCGCCGTCGGCGCCGCGGTGGGTCCGGTCGCCGCGCCGCGGGCGCTTCCCGACGAGCGGAAGCCGCGCGGCGTGGCCCGGGCGCTGGAGCAGGCCGGTCTCCGCCGGCGCGGAGAGGCCAAGGGCGAGGAGCCGCGGGACGAGGCCGACGCCGAGGCGGAGTGACGCGCACCCCCTCCCACCCGTCTCCGGTCGGGCCGGGCGTGAATGCGCGCCACGCCCCGGCCGTCCAAGTCCGCGAAACCCGGCCCTCGCGACCGCGGCACGTCGCTTGCCATCCCGGGCCCGAGGAAGGGAGCACGCCATGACCACCACCGCCGCCCTGCTCGCGCTCGCGCTTTCCCAGCCCTGGGGCTACCCGCCCTCGCGCCCGCCGCCGCCGCCGATGCCGCGCGGCCTGGTGGGCGTGGTCTTCATGCCGCTCGGGAGCGCCACCACCACCTCGGCCGACGGCCTCTACGACGACTACCCGGTGATGCAGGGGGCGCTGGCCCTCGAGTTCCGGGGCATGCGCGGCGGCGGGCGCATCCGCTTCGGCACCGAGGTCTCGCGCTACGACCGCATCTTCGACGTGTCGCTGAAGTACAACTTCAACGACTGGGGCCTGGTCCAGCCCTTCCTCACCGTGGGGCTCGGAGGGGCGAGGCTCGACCCGGAGACCATCTGGCGCGGCACGCTCTCGGCCTCGGTGGGGATCGACGTCTTCCTCTCGCCCGACCTCTTCCTCACCGGCGAGCTGAAGGGCCGCGCCTTCGCCGACCCGCCGGCGGACTACGCGTACGTCTACGCCACCGGCGTGGCGCAGACCGCGGTGCTGTTCGGGGTCGGGGTCTTCTTCTGATCGAACGGGGCGGCGCCCCCGAGCTAGAACTGGCTCATCCGCTCCCAGACCGACCCGCCGCTGGCCACGGCGCGTCCGTCCTGGAGCGAGACCGTCCAGTCGCCCTCGGCACGGCGGTAGAGGCGCGGCGGGGTCTGCGGCTGGCGCGGGTCGGCGTCGCGGATGGTGAGCAGCTCCTGGACCTGGACCCCGGCCGGCGCGAAGGTCAGCTGGGCGGTGAGCTCCTTGGTCCTCCGCCAGCCGCTGGGGAGCGCCTCCGACTCTCTCCGCAGGAGGTGGACCACGCCCGGCGAGACGCAGCGCCCCTCCGCGGTGGCGAAGGTCTCGGGGAGGAAGCGGTCGCCCGCGAGCCGGAGGAGCCGCGCCGCCCGCTCGCAGGACGCCGGCGCGTCGGGGGCGCAGCGCTCCCCCTCGGCCGCGAGCCACTCCGACCCCCCGGCCTGCTCCAGGCGGAGCCGCGCCCGGGTGGGGAAGGCGCGCAGCACTCCCTTCGCCCGGACCACGACCTCGCGTCCGGCGACGTCGACCAGGGCCACCGGCCCCATCGCCTCCCCGGAGGCGTAGCGGGTGGTGGCGATCCAGACGAGGACGATCTCCGGCGAGATCTGGCTCACGACGACGTCCTCGTCGCCGAGCTCACGCTCGGGGAGCGAGGTGCGCGCCAGCGCGCTGTCGACGCAGGCGAGCCCCGCGCCCGGCCAGATCACCTGCTCGCCGGAGCAGTCGAGCGCCGGGCTCGTGGCCCGGCGCGTCCGGGGGTCGAAGCCCTTGAGGAGGAACTCGAGCCATCCCTGGGGCGTCACCTGGGCCCGCCAGATCTTCTCGCTGCGGCACAGCCGCTGCTCGGCCCAGGGGGCCTGGTTCGCGGTGGCGCAGCCCGCAGCGAGGAGCACGGCCGCCAGCGCGGCCCAGCCGTTCCGTCCCATGGCTTCCTCCCTCACCGCCGCCGACGTTTCCGGCCGCCGCCGTCCTCGTCCTCTTCGCCGCTGCGGCCGCCCACCATGGCGGTGTAGGCGCGGGCGAACTCCCTGCCGAAGAGGAGGTCGGAGATGGCCGCCTCCTCCTCCACGAGCTCCTGGTGCCTGGCCTCGAAGGCCTTCCACAGCGTCTGGGCCTTCATGGGCCACATGCCGCCGGGGTTCTCGGCGGAGATGGCCTCGGGGCCGAGCCGGGCGAGGAGGGCCTTGGCCCCCTCGACCACGCCGTTCAGCAGGGCGACCTGGTGCACCATGAGGTCGGCGAAGGCGCTCTGGAGATCGCGGCCGCGGCCCTGGTGCGCCG
Organism: Anaeromyxobacteraceae bacterium; assembly: GCA_036555405.1. Lineage (GTDB taxonomy): Bacteria > Myxococcota > Myxococcia > Myxococcales > Anaeromyxobacteraceae > DATBLK01. The sequence continues at coordinate 601 of DATBLK010000122.1, read as the reverse complement.
GGTCGAGGAGGTAAGCCATCAGCGCCCGGTGGTCGCGGGCCCGCTGGATGGGGCCGTCCCCCTGGACCGTGCGCACGCCCATCTCCTTGCCGAACTCCTCGTAGCCCTTCCGCATCTCCACGTAGGAGCGGCAGAAGGTCTCGAGCGCCTCGGCGACGCGGTCGAGGAGCCGCTGCGCCGGCTCGCGCCCGGCGACGCTGGCGCTGGCCGGCAGGTACGACTCGGCGAAGGTCTGGAGGAGCCGCTCCACGTCGCTCGAGCCGGCGGGCGGCGCGGCGGCCGGGGCGGAACCGGCGGCCGGCGGGGCCGCGCCGGCGGCGGGCGCCGGCAGCCCCGCCAGCTCCTGGTACTGCCGCTCGGCGGCCAGGGCGTCGTACTTCTCGGCGAGCCGGCGCGAGGCTGCGGCGCGCGCCGGCCCCTCGAGCCCCTGGAGCAGCTCCGCCAGCCGCCCCCGGAGGTGCTCCCAGGAGCCGCGGTAGGACGCGTAGAGGAGGTCGAGGTCGAGCGCGGCGTCGGTGAGCGCCTGCTCCACCGCCGGGTCGGGGAAGTCGAGCGGGGGGAGGTCGAGCGGCTGGGGCGCGCCCCCGGAGAGCAGGTCGGG
>DATBLK010000121.1:0-3444 GCA_036555405.1 Anaeromyxobacteraceae bacterium | reverse complement strand
TCTACGTCGCGCCCGGGGCGGCGCCGAGAGGCCGGCCGTTCCCTACGGCTGGCAGAAGGAGCCGCCCTGGGGACCGGGCCTGCAGGTCCCGAAGCCGGCGGCGGCGCAGGCGGCGTCGGAGGCGCAGGGCGCCGTGCAGTAGCCCGGCTCGTCGTCGTCGGCCCGCAGGCAGGTGCCGCCGTAGAGGTCGTCGCGGCAGGGGTCGTCGTGCGCGCAGGCCGACCCGAAGCTGGCGACCAGGTCCAGGCAGGACCTCTTGACGGCGCAGGTCCCTTCCCGGCAGTCCCAGCCGGCGGGGCAGTCGCCGGGGACGGCGCAGGTCGCGGAGCAGTAGCCGAGCCCGCCGCTGGCGGAGACCCACGCGCCCCCGGCGCAGTAGCTCACGTCGACGGCCGCCTCGCAGAAGATCCCCGCGCCGGCGACGCTCTCGACGCAGGTGTGCGTGCCCGCGTCGCAGTACTCCCCGGCGTCGCAGTGCGAGCCGTCGACGCATTCCCGGCACTTCCCCTCCACGGGCTCGCAGTGGAGGCCGTTCGGGCAGGAGGTGGAGAGGCAGCCCTTGTGGTCGCCGTCCTCCTCCTCGACGTCCATCGTCACCTCGGCGCCGGAGGCGAGCCCGGCCAGCACCGTCACCGCCACCGGCTGCGGCCGGAACCCCTCGAGCGCCGCCGAGAGGGCGAAGGTCCCGGGCGGGAGGGGGCCGATGACGAGCCCCTCGCCGATGGCGGCCAGGTCCCGGTGGACGGTGCCGAGGACCGTGAAGCGGGCGCCGGTGCCCAGCGCGCCGCTCACCGGGCGCACCGCGGCCGAGATCCGGCCGGCGAGGGGCATGTCGGCCGCGTCCCGCTCGAGGATCGAACGGCCGCCCGGGTGGACCGCCACCGCCAGGATCTCGGCGCGGGAGCCGCCGTCGAACAGGACCACCTGGCGAAGGCCGATGGGCGCGCGCTCGATGGTGAAGCTGCCGTCGGCAGCGAGGCTCGCCATCAGGTCGGGGGCCCCGAGGACGTAGACCTGGCCCGAGGCGGTGCTCGCGGCGCCCGACAGCCGGCCCGAGATGGCGCCGGTGCCGAGGTCCGGCGTCTCGAGGCGGCCGCAGGCGCAGAGCGCCGCCGCCGCTCCGATCGCCCCGATGTGCCCGAGCTTCATGCTCATTCCCGACCCTCGCCGCACCCCGGCGGCCACTAGAAGCGCCACCCGACGCCGCCCACCACCGCCCCGAACCCGGCGGAGCGGCTCCGGCCGTCCACGTTCACGAACATCCAGTCGACGTGTGCCTCCACGCCGGCCGTGACCCGCCCCGACTCCCACGACAGGCCGCCCAGGAGGCCCGGCGTGAGCGTCCAGTAGCTCTCGGGGGCCGCCAGGTCGATGTGGAAGCGGCGGTGGAGCCACACCGCCGAGAGCCGCGGCCCGGCGAGGATCGAGAGGGCGCCGCCCACCGGGAAGCGGTACGGGATGGCGGCGCCGGCGGTCCAGGCGGAGTAGTCGTAGCGGGCGGTCTGGCCCGCCTGGCGGAGCGTCGCCGCCCCCGCCGATCCCAGGAGGTCGAGGCGGAGGGCCAGCCGCGGCGCCGGCCAGTCGCGGCGCACGAGCGCGACGCCCCCCGCCCAGGTGGGCGGCAGGACGGAGCTGCGGCTCCCCGCGTCGAGGAAGCCCATGCCGCCGGCGCGGGGCGCGACCTCCCAGACGCCGTGGGCCCGCTCCAGGAGCCGCTCCACGTCGAGCCGCTCCCCGGGCCCGAGGAGGAGCCGCTCGTCGACCAGGGCCGGGCCGCCGCCCTTGGCGACCTCGACGCGCCGCCTGCCGGCCTCCACCGCCGCGCCCCCCGGGAACTCGGCGAGCGGCCTCCCGTCGACGCGCAGGGTGAAGCCGTCGAGCCGCGCCGCGTAGCTGTAGAGCTCCGGCTTCCCGCGCCGCTCGACCCGCCCCACCAGCACGATGGGGTCGGCCCCGACCTCGGCGGTCTCGGCGCTGGGCCGCTGCCGCCCTCCGCTGAACTCGTAGGTGCGGCGCCGCGCGTAGTCGTGGGCCTCGCTGGCGGTGACGGCGCCGTCCCCGTTCCGGTCGTGCGCCTCCCGCATCGCCTCGACGAGGAAGTGGGTGTAGACGTCGTTGCCGAGCCGCTCGTCCTCGCGCGCGGTCTCGCCCCAGTCGCTGGCGGCCAGGACCACGCTGGCGCGGCTCACCTCCTCGATGGGGCGGACGAAGAAGCCGCTCTTCACGCCCTCGAGCTCGAGCTGCACGTCCGCGGGGAGGAGCGACTTCCCGCCGCCGGAGTGGCAAGCGGCGAGCACCAGCACGCGGCGCCGCGACCGGAGCCGCTCGAACTCGCCCTTGAGCTCGTCCATCGAGAGCGCGGTGCCGGCGACGTCGGCGAGCCGGGTGTCGCGGGCCACCAGGTAGCGCCGGAGGTCGCCCCGCCCGTCCCGCGCCAGCGTGCCGTGCGAGGAGAGGTAGATCACCACCGTGTCGCGCTCGTCGCGATTGCGCGCCGCGAGCCTCCCCAGCGCCGCCCGCAGCGACTCCCGGGTCGGGCCGCCGCCGAGGACCTCGACGTCGTCGAAGGCGCCGCGCGCCGGGTCGCGGAGCACCGCGGCCAGGTCGGCGGCGTCCTTCTCCGGATAGCGGAGCTGCTTCCAGGCGGCGTCGTCGAACCGGTCGATCCCGACCAGCAGCGCCAGGCGCCGGGGCGCGTAGGCGGCGTCCAGCTTCTCGCGCGCCACCTCGGCGGGGACGAGGCGCCCCTTCTCCAGCGGCAGCGAGGCGCAGGAGAGCCCGGCCAGCGCCAGGGCGCCGGCGAGCGTCGAAGGTCGCGCCCGCTGCCACATCGCGTCGATCCTACTCCTCCCGCCCGGAGGCTTCCCGGGCCGGGGCTACCGCACCGTCACCTCCACGAGGTCGAGTCCCACCATCGGGCCCGGGGCCGCGCCCGCCCGGGCGCCGGCGAGCAAGCGCCGCGCCTCCTCGATCCGCTCCGGGCCGAGGTCCGGGGCCGCCAGCAGCGCGAACCGCTGCAGCCCGGCCAGCCCCCGCAGCGGGAAGGCGGCCGGCCGCCCGCCGACCTCGACGTCGAGGGCCCCGGCGGCGGCGGCGCGCCCGCGCCAGACCACCTCGGTCCCGTCGGCGCCGAGCCGGAGGAGCGCCAGCGCAGTCGGGCCGCCGGCCTCCACCCGGAAGAGGAGGCTCGCGTCGGAGGGCACGACCGCTCCGGTCGCGCCGCGCTCCACCTCCGGCCCCCCGGGTCCGGCGCGAACCACCGAGAACCGGAGACGGGCCGGCACCGGCGCCCCGAGCGCGCCCTTCACGCCGTCCCAGGTGTCGGAGCCCGGGCGCCGGTCGATCCGCGCCACCAGCACCGCGGCGCCGGCGACGGCGAGCACCGCGGCGGCCGCGAGGGCCGGGGCCCACCGGGAGGTGGCACCGGCGCCGACCCGGCGGCGG
>DATBLK010000113.1:0-16277 GCA_036555405.1 Anaeromyxobacteraceae bacterium | reverse complement strand
CGCCGCGAGGGAGGCGAGCGTCACCGAGAGTCCGGTCGCGAGAAGCGAGACGCCGATCGAGTTCCACAGGGCGCGCGTGAAGAGCGGCGTCTCGAAGACGACCCGGTAGCTGTCGAGGGTCCAGGAGCGCGGCCAGAAGCGGCGGCTCGTCACGTCGTCGCCGCGCTTGAGCGAGAGCGCCACGATCCAGAGCACGGGCCCGAGCGCCCAGGTCGTGGTCGCGACCGCCGCCGCCGCCCAGGCGAGCCTGCGGCGCGGGCTCACCGGTACCCCCGCAGCTCGCCCAGGCCCATTCGGAACGCCCGGAGGAGGAGTGCCGCGATCAGGACCGCCGAGAGGAAGAGCAGCACCGATACCGCCGAGCCCAGGCCGAGCGCGGTCCTCGAGATCATCTGCCGGTAGGCGAGGAAGGACACTGTCTCCGTGCCCTGCGCTCCCTGCGTCATGACGAAGACGCTGTCGAAGATCCGCCAGGCGTCGAGCGTGCGGAAGAGCACCGCCACCAGGATCGCCGCCTTCATGTTGGGCAGCGTCACGCGCACCAGGCGCTGCCACGCCCCGGCGCCGTCGATGCGGGCCGCCTCCTGCAGCACCTCGGGCACCTGCGACAGCCCGGCGAGCAGGAGGAGCGAGACGAAGGGCGTCGTCTTCCACACCTCCGCGGCGCCGATGGCGAGGAGCGCGGAGGCGCGGTGGCCGAACCAGGCGAAGTCCCCCAGCCCGAGCCACCCGTTCACGAAGCCGGTGTCGGAGGCGAGGGCGTACCTCCAGGCGAAGGCGGAGACGACCGTGACGATGCCGTAGGGGACGAGGACTGCCGTCCGGATCCACCGCCTCCCGAGGACGGCGTGGTGCATCACCAGCGCGACGGCGAGGCCGACGACGAGCTCCACCGCGACGGTGCCGACGGTGAGGAGGAGCGTGGTCCCGAGGTCCTGCCACCACAGGGCGTCCTGGAGCACGACCAGGTAGTTCCGCGCTCCCACGAGCTCCCGGCCGGCGGGATCGGTGAGCCGGTACCGGTAGAGCGAGAGCCAGACCGCTCGCCCGATCGGCCAGCCCGTGACGAGCAGCATGACCGCGACCGCAGGGGAGGCGAGCATCCACCCCAGCCGGCGCTCGCGCCGCGCGCGGTCGGCCGGAGCCGTCACAGGAGCACGCGGTCGTGCAGGACGTCGTCGACGAGCCTCGCCGCCCGGGCGGGCGTCTCCGCCGGTTCCACCGCGGCGGGCGGGTGGAAGGCCCGTACGGTCGCGGCGCTGACGTCGGGGTAGTAGGGCGTCCGGGGCCGTGGCGCCGCCTCGTCGATGGAGGCGCGGACGAGGTCGGCCATGGGGAACAGCCGGCGGACCTCGGGGTCGTCGTAGGCCGACGCCCGCGCGGCCGGGTTCCTCGCGTCGATCATGTACGCGGTCTGGCTCTCCGCCGACGCGAGGCACCGGACCGCCTCGACCGCCAGCTCCGGGTGCCTGCTGAACGCACCGACGGCCAGGTCGATCCCGCCGAGGGGGGGCCGGCTGGGCGCGCCTGCGTCCACCCGCGGATAGCGCGCCCAGCCGATGTCCTCGAGCACCGCGGGGGCGAGGGCGCCCGCCTCGACCGCCGCCCGGGCCGCTCCGTACACGTACGGCCAGTTCACCATGAACCCGCCCCGTCCGCCCTGGAAGGCGGCCCGGGTGGACTCTTCGTCCGCGGTGGAGAGCGCCGGATCGGCGGCGCGGGAGCGCGCCAGCGCGGCGATGGTCGCCGCCGCCCGCCTGCCCGCCGGGGAGTCGAGGGCCGGCCTCACCTCCCCGGCCGCCCCCGGATCCTCGAGGATCCTTCCACCAGCGGAGGCGACGAGGGCGTTGATCCAGACCATGTAGCCCTCGTACCGCTTGGCCTGGACCGCGACCGTGGTACCGGTGCGGCTCGCCGCGGCGACCAGCTCGGCCCAGGTGACGGGCGACGCCGAGGGATCCAGCCCCGCCTTCCGGGCGACCGCCTTGCGGTACCAGAGGAGCTGGGTGTTCGCGCCGAACGGCGCCGCCCATAGCCTTCCCCGCCAGGTCGCGGACTCGACCGGGCCCTTCAGCACGCCCGCGGTGAGCGCCTCGGCCTCGGCGGCGGTGAACGGCCTGAGAAACCCCGCCGCCGCGAACTCGGGAACGAAGGGCACGTCGAGGCTCATGAGGTCGATGGACCGATCCCGGGCGGCGAGCCGCCGCACGAGCTGCTCGCGCTGCTGCGTCGCGTCCTTCGGGAGCCCCGAGACGCGGATCCGGTAGCGGCCGTTCGAGGCCGCGGCGCAGCGGGCCGCGAGCCGCGCCTGCCCGCCGTTGTCCGGATTCACGTACCACTCGAGGGTGGGCACGCCCGGCGCGCGCTGGCACGAGGCGACCAGCGCCGCGAGCGCCGCCAAGGCCCGTCCCCTGCGCAAGGCTCACGCTCCTCTGCGCGCCACCTCGGGGATCGTAGACGCTGCCTCGCGGCGCGTCGATGAACGCGGGCGGCTACGAGTACCGCCCCCGCCCGGGCCACCGCCTACCCCCGAAAAAGGGGGGGTGCCGAGGGGATCCGGGCGCGCGCGCCCGGCGGCGCCCATGATCGCCTCGTGGGCCTCGTGTCCCTGATCCGCGAGCCGAGCGTCGCATCCGAGCGCCCTCCGCTGCTCGTCCTGCTCCACGGCATCGGCGCCGACGAGCTCGATCTCCTCGACGTGGCGCAGGCCCTCGACCCGCGGCTGCGAGCCGCGTCGCTCCGCGGACCCCAGGAGACCGAGCCGATGGGGTACGCCTGGTACGCCCTCGACTGGAGGTCGATGCCGCCCACGCCGGACCTGGCGCAGGCGGAGCGGAGCCGGGAGGAGGTCGCCGCGACGCTGGAGGAGATCGCGTCGCGGACCGGCGCCGACCCCGGGAGCACGTTCCTGTTCGGCTTCAGCCAGGGGGCGACCATGGCTCTCGCCGTCGCGCTCACCCGGCCGGAGCTCGCTCGCGGCGTGATCCTCCACTCGGGCAGGATGCTCCAGGGCCTGGAGCGGCGGGTCGCGCCGCCGGGCAGGCTCGCGCGGCTCGAGGCGCTGGTCCTGCACGGCGTGCACGACGACGTCCTGCCCGTGGAGCGCGGCCGCGAGATGCGCGACGCGCTGGTGCCGATCCTCGGGCCGCGACTCGAGTACCGGGAGCACGAGGCCGGGCACTTCGTCACGCCCGACTCGATCGCCGACGCGGCGAGGTGGCTGTCGGCGCGGATCCGAGGCCCCGGGGAGGGGTGAGGCCGAATCAGTACCGGTAGTGCTCCGCCTTGTACGGCCCCTCGACCGGCACGCCGATGTAGGCCGCCTGGCGCCTCGACAGGGTCGTCAGCCGGGCGCCGATCTGGCCGAGGTGGAGCCGGGCCACCTTCTCGTCGAGCCGCTTGGGGAGCACGTGGACGCGCCTCTGGTAGCTCGCCCGGTTGGTCGCCAGCTCGATCTGCGCCAGCACCTGGTTCGTGAAGCTCGAGGACATGACGAAGCTGGGGTGGCCGGTGGCGCAGCCGAGGTTCAGGAGCCGCCCCTCGGCCAGGATCAGCACCCGGTGGCCGTCGGGGAACACGAAGGCGTCGTACTGAGGCTTCACGTTCACCCGGCGGATGCCCGGCACCTTCCTCAGGCCCGCCATGTCGATCTCGTTGTCGAAGTGGCCGATGTTGCCGACCACGGCGCAGTCCTTCATCCGCTTCATGTGCGCCACGGTGACGACGTCCACGTTGCCGGTGGCGGTGACGAAGACGTCGGCGGTCTCGACGACGTCCTCGAGCCGCACCACGGCGTAGCCCTCCATCGACGCCTGCAGGGCGTTGATGGGGTCGATCTCGGTCACCACCACCCGCGCTCCCTGGCCGCGGAGCGCCTGGGCGCAGCCCTTCCCCACGTCGCCGTAGCCGCAGACCACGCACAGCTTCCCGGCGAGCATGACGTCGGTGGCCCGGTTGAGGCCGTCCACCAGCGAGTGGCGGCAGCCGTAGAGGTTGTCGAACTTCGACTTCGTCACCGAGTCGTTCACGTTGATGGCCGGGAAGAGGAGCGACCCGGCCTTCTCCATCTCGTAGAGCCGGTGGACGCCGGTGGTGGTCTCCTCGCTGACCCCGGCGACGGCCGCGGCCACCCGGCGCCAGCGCCTCGGGTCCTTCCGCTGCTCGCGGGCGAGGAGGCGCAGGACCACGGCCTCCTCCTCGGAGCCGGCGGTCTTCGGGTCGGGCACCTTCCCGGCCCGCTCGCACTCGACCCCCTTGTGGACGAGGAGGGTGGCGTCGCCGCCGTCGTCGACGATCTGCGTCGGGCCCTTCCCGCCGCCGAAGTCGAGCGCCCGTGCCGTCATGTCCCAGTACTCCTCCAGCGTCTCGCCCTTCCAGGCGAAGACCGGCGCGCCGCGCGGCGCCGCCAGCGTGCCCTCCCGGCCCACCGCCACCGCGGCGGCGGCGTGGTCCTGCGTCGAGAAGATGTTGCAGCTCGCCCACCGCACCTCGGCACCCAGGTCGGCCAGGGTCTCGATGAGCACCGCGGTCTGCACCGTCATGTGGAGCGAGCCGGTGATGCGCTGGCCGGCCAGGGGGCGGGCCTTGCGGTACTCCGCCCGGACCGCCATCAGGCCCGGCATCTCCTTCTCGGCGAGCTCGATCTCCTTCCGCCCCCACCCGGCGAGGGCCAGGTCCTTCACCCGGTGCTCGACGTGCGGGATGCGGGGCGGCGGGGCGGGCTTCCTCTGGCGGGCGGGTGCGGTCATGGGGCTCTCCTTGGCGGGCAGCGGTTCAGCGGGGCTTCTCGGCGCCGGCGACCAGCAGCGCCGGTCCCGTCGCCGCCGGATCGGGTGCCAGGCGGCGGCAGCTCGCCTCCAGGCCGGCGGCGGCGCAGAGGGAGACGACCTCCTCGGGAGCGAAGCCGTCCCGCGCCTGGCCCATGCGGCGACGGAACTCCTCTTCGCCGTGGGCCGCCACGTCGGCGACCACGAGGCGGCCGCCGGGCCTCAGGATCCGCGCCGCCTCGCGCAGCACCGCGCCGGGGTCCTCCTGGTAGGCGAGGACCAGGAGCAGGAAGGCGGCGTCGCAGCAGGCGTCCGGGAGCGCGAGCTTCTCGAGCTCGTTCGGCCAGAAGCGGATGTTGGGCGTCGCCCCGAAGCGCCGCTCGGCGACCCGGAGCATGGCGGCGGAGCGATCGACGGCGTGCACCTGGGCGGCGTGGGAGGCGAGGCGGGCGGCGAGGTCGCCGGTCCCGCAGCCGAGGTCGGCCACGACCGCCCGGGGCGGGAGGAGCGCCGCGAGCGCGTCCGCCAGCCAGCCGCTGCCGTAGGTCTCGGCGCGGAGCTTCTCCCACTCGCCGGCGGCGCCGGCGAAGAAGCGGTCCGAAGCGTCGCGGCGGGCCGCCAGGAGCCGGTCGAGCCGCAGCCGGTCCTGCCCCAGCGCCGCCCAGGCTCCGCTCTGCTCGCGCGCCAGCCTCCACAGGCGCCGCGCCCGACCGTCGACGCCCTCGGCCATCCGGTAGAGGCGCGAGGTGCCGCGGCTCCGGGCCGCGAGCCAGCCGTCGCCGAGGAGCACCTTCAGGTGGCGGCTCACGGTGGACTGCGGCAGCCGGAGGACGGCGCAGAGCTCGGCGACGCCGAGCTCGTTGCGGTCGAGGACGTGGAGGAGACGGAGCCGGGTGGGGTCCGCGAGGCCTCCCATCCAGGCGAGGAGCCGGTCGGGGCGGCGTCCATCGCTCAATCTCTCCATCCGGTTAGAGGGATACAACGCTTCGGCTCCCGCCGTCAACCGCGGCGATGCCTCCGGGCGCCTTCCTGCTACGCTGCCCGCGCGTGGCTCCTCCCGCCCCGGAGATCTTCCTCCGCCCCGCCGGCGCTCCGCCGGCGGGGGCGCGCTTCACCGTCGTCATCCCCACCTGGAACAACCTCCCCTTCGCGCGCCTCTGCGTCGAGTCCATCCGCCGCAACTCCGCCTTTCCGCACCAGGTCGTGCTCCACGTGAACGACGGCTCCGACGGCACGCTGGAGTGGGTCCGGGCCCAGGGGCTGGACCACACCTGGTCGCGCCAGAACGCCGGCATCTGCCTGCCGGTGAACGCGGCCGCGTCGCTGGCCCGCACCGACTTCGTCGTCTACATGAACGACGACATGTACGTGGGCCCGGGCTGGGACGCGGCCCTGTGGCGGGCGCTGATGGAGGTGGGCCACCGACGCTGCTTCCTCTCGGCGACGGTCCTCGAGCCCGAAGGCGACAACGCCTGCGCCTTCCCGTCGGTCGACTTCGGCGACCACCCCGACCGCTTCCGCGAGGCCGACCTCCTGGCCGCCCTCCCCTCGTTCCAGCGCCGGGACTGGAGCGGCGCCTCCTGGCCGCCGAACCTGGTCCACCGGGAGCTGTGGCAGATGGTGGGCGGCTACAGCGTGGAGTTCTCGCCCGGGTTCTACTCCGACCCCGACTTCTCGATGAAGCTCTGGCGCGCAGGGGTGCGGATCTTCCGCGGCGTGGCCGCGAGCAAGGTCTACCACTTCCGCAAGAAGTCCACCGGGCGCGTGAGGCCCAACGACGGGCGGCGACAGTTCGCGCTGAAGTGGGGCGTTCCCTCGTCGTTCTTCTACCGGCGCGTGCTCCGGATGGGCCAACCGTTCGCCGGGCCGCTGCCGGAGATGGAGGACGTCCCCGGGTACGGCCTCGCCCGGCTGCGGGCCTGGAGGCACCGGCTGGGGATGCCGTAAGGGCGACCGCCGCCGCGGCCGCGGTAGGGGTCGCGGGCTAGTCCTTCCCCGGGTGCTTTCCCGCCTCGTGGGCCACGAGCCCGATCCGCGCCAGCTTCTCGTAGAGCGTCGAGCGGTGGAGGCCGGCCAGCTCCGCCGCCTTCCCCACCGAGCCGCCGGCCTCGCGGAGCAGCTCCTCGAAGTAGCGCCGCTCCCAGGCGTCGCGGGCGTGCCGGTACCGGCCCTCCTCCCCCGGCGCCTCGGCGGCGGGGTGGCCGCGGGCCTCGGGCGGCAGGTCCTCGAGCCCGATGGCCTCGCCGCGGGCCAGGAGCAGGGCCCGCTCCAGCGCGTGCTCGAGCTCGCGGATGTTGCCCGGCCAGGCGTGGTCGAGGATCGCCTTCATCGCCGCGGCGTCGGGCGCGAGCGGCGGCCGCCCCAGCCGCGCCGCGTGCTTCTTCACCAGGTGCTCGAGGAGCAGCGGGATGTCCTCCTTCCGCTCGCGCAGCGGCGGGAGCCGGACCGGCACCACCCGGATGCGGAAGTAGAGGTCCTCGCGGAAGCGGCCCTCCGCGACCGCCTTCTTGAGGTCCTCGTTGGTGGCGCAGATGACGCGCACGTCCGCCTTGCGCGGCCGGCGGCTCCCCACCGGGATGTACTCGCCGTCCTGGAGGACCCGCAGGAGCTTGGGCTGGAGCGTGTGCGGGAGCAGGCCGATCTCGTCGAGGAAGAGGGTGCCGCCGTCGGCCTCGGCGAAGAAGCCGGCGCGGGCCACCTCGGCGCCGGTGAAGGCCCCCTTCTCGTGGCCGAAGAGCTCGGCCTCGGCCAGGGTCTCGGGGATGGCGCTCATGTTCAGCGCCACGTAGGGCCGGTCCCGGCGCCGCGACATCGCGTGGACGGCGCGCGCCAGGAGGTCCTTCCCGGTGCCGCTCTCCCCCTCGATGAGCACCGGCACGTCGGTGGGGGCGATGCGCTCCAGGACCGAGATCACCTCGCGCATCGCCGGGGCGCGGCCCACGATCCCGTGGGCGACGAAGGAGCCGTCGAGCGCGCTCTTCAGGCGGCGGTTCTCGCGCCGGAGCTGCCCGTGCTCGACGGCCCGCGAGACCATGAGCTCCAGCTCCTCGGGCTCGAAGGGCTTCTTGAGGTAGTCGAAGGCGCCGGCCTTCATCGCCTCCACCGCCGTCTCCACGCTGGCGAAGGCGGTGACCACGATCACCGGCAGGTCGGGGATGCGGGCGTGGAAGCGGCGCAGGCCCTCGAGGCCGTCGATGTCCGGCATCCGGAGGTCGGTGACCACGCAGTCGAAGTCGGCGCGGTCGAGCGCCGGAAGCGCCTCGGCCACGCCGCCGAAGTCGTAGACGTCGAAGGACCGCGAGAGGGCGCGCTTCACCATCGCGCGCGCCGAGTCGAGGTCGTCGATCACCATCACCTTGGGCTTCACGATCCCTCCCCCGGGAGCCGGACGCGGAACAGCGCCCCCTTCCCCGGCTCGCTCTCCACCTCGGCGGTGCCGCCGTGCGTCTCGGCGGCCTGGCGCACGATGGCCAGGCCCAGGCCGGTGCCCTGCGCCTTGGTGGTGAAGAACGGCTCGAAGACGTGCGCCGCGGCCTCGGGGGCGATCCCCGGGCCGCTGTCCTGGAACTCGACGGCGACGCCGCTCCCGTCGCTGCGGACGCGGACCTCGAGGCGGCCGCCTCGCGGCTGCATCGCCTGGATGGCGTTCACCGCCAGGTTCAGGAAGGCCTGGCGCAGGAGCTCGGCGTCGGCCCGCACCGGCGGCAGCCCGGGCTCGACGTGGACCGCGGTCTCGACCCTGGCCTGCGCCGCCGCCGGGCCGACGACCTCCACCGCCTCGCGGACGATGGGCTCCACCGCCTGGAGCTGCGCCTGGGTGGTCCTGGAGCGGGCGAACACCAGGAAGCGCTCCAGCAGCGCCGCGGCCCGCTTGGTCTCCCGCCTCACCGCCTCGAGGTCGGGCTTGTTCGGGTGGTCGTCGGGGAGCTCGCGCAGCGCCACCCCGGCGTAGCCGCGGATGACGTTCAGCGAGTTCCCGAGCTCGTGGGCGAAGCCGGCGGCGATGCCGCCCAGCGTGGCCAGGCGGTCGGCGCGCAGGACCTCCCGCGTCTTCTGCGCCACCCTCGTTTCCAGCCCGCCGATGAGCCGCTCGTTCTCGTCGCGGCGCTCCTTCAGCCGCGCCGACATCCGGTTGAAGGCCACGACCAGGTCGGCGAGCTCGCGCTCCGCCGGCACCGGGAGCTGGAGGCCGCGCTCCCCCTCCGCGAGCACGTCGGAGGCCTCGACCACCCGGGTCAGCGAGCCCGAGACCCGGCGGATGAAGACCGCGCCCAGCACCAGGCCCAGCGCCATCCAGAGGCCGGCGACCAGCGCCGCCGACCGGGCCAGGCCGCGGGCCGTGCCCACCACCTCCTGGTGCTGGAAGTCGACGCGCACCGCGCCCACCACCTCGCCGTCGCGGACCACCGGGGCGCTGGCCACGATGCCTTCGGGCTCGACGAGCCGCCGCAGCGCCGCCGCCGGGGCCTCGGCCGGCGCGAAGGCGCTGGGCATGCCGGGCGGGCAGGTGTCGTGGCCGTCCCCCGGCGTCCCGGCGCAGGCCACGACCCTCCCCTGGCGGTCGACGACCCAGGCGCGCACCAGCGGCGAGCTCCGCACCAGCTGGGCGAGCCGCGCCTCGAGCGCGTCCTTCGCCCCCGGCCGCGCTCCCTCGGGCCCGACGAAGCTCGAGGCCGCGGGCGCCAGCGAGCCGGCCAGGGTGGCGCCCTCGCGGTAGAGCAGCTCCTGGCCGCGCTCGACCTCGCGCCACAGCGCCACCGCGGTGACGCCGCTGGTGGCGAAGACCACCACCCCGGCGAGGAGGACGAAGAGCTTGAAGCGAAGCGTCATGGGCCGGCCCTCGGGGCCCCCGGGCGCGGCGGCAGCGGCTCCCCGGCGCCGTGGAACCCGTGGCACCTGGCGCAGCCCCGTCCCTCGGCGTGGGGCGCCCGGTGGCAGCCGCCGCAGCGCGCGTCCCCCGACTTCCAGAGATGGGCCTCGTGGCAGTCGAGGCAGCGGCGGTGGCCCCTCGAGGCGTGGAGGCCGGCCCGGGGCACGCCGGCGTGGCAGCCGAGGCAGGGGATCCGCTCCTCGGCGGGGGTGCGGGCGTGCGGGTGGTGGCAGGCGGCGCAGTCGAGCTGCATGGGCGCCGCGGCGGAGAAGCGGCCGGGGTGGACGCCGCTCTCGCGGTGGCAGCGCAGGCAGTCGGCGCGAGTGGGGCGGAGCCCGGGGTCGGTCGAGAGGAAGTCGTGGCAGGCGAAGCAGTGGAGCTGCTGCATCCCCACGGCCTGGACGGCGTGCTCGCCGTGGCAGCCGCGGCAGGTCTCGACCACCGGCGTGAAGCCGTGCATCGCCTGGGCGTGGCACCGCACGCAGTCGATGCCCTGCCCGGCGACGTGCACCCGGTGGCCGCGCGAGCCCTCGATCTGCGGCCAGCGCGGGTCGTGGGAGAGGTGGCAGGTGGCGCAGGCGCCGAGCTCGACCTCGGCGTGCTTCGTCCCGCCGGCGGGCGACCTTCCGCCGAGGAAGGCGCGCAGCATCGCCAGCCCCTGCTCCGGGCTGGAGTGGTGGCAGCGCTGGCAGGCGACGCCGCGGTGGCTCCCCTTCGTCCAGAGGGCGAACTCCGGGCTGGCGCGGTGGCACTGGGCGCACAGGCCCGGGTCGGCGTCGACGTAGCGCTTGAAGCGGTACACGCCCCAGCCGCCGGCGGCGACCGCGAGGAGCCCCGCGCCCGCCACCGCCCACCGGAACGTCCGCCGCTGCACCGGGCCCCCCCGATCCGCGCTACCGCTTCCGGCCGAAGACGCGGTCGTACTCCGCCGGGTGCTCCTCCTTCATGAACTCGACGGTGGTCTGGCCGGTGAGCCACGCCCAGTTCATGGGGAAGATGCTGGGCTTCAGGTGCACGTTGTAGAAGTGCACGACGAAGAGGAAGAGCACCGCCAGCGTCGCCTCCTCGCCGTGAATGATGAGCGCCGAGGAGACCACCCAGGTCGGGAGCAGCAGGGTGATGCGGTCGGGGAACCAGAAGACGAAGCCCGATCCGACCATCATCACGACGCCCCAGAACACCGCCCAGTAGTCGAACTTCTCCAGGTAGTTGTAGCGGTCGAAGCGGGGGCGCTCCTTCCTGAGCCCCAGCATGAAGAGGATGTTGTTCTTGATCTCGACCGCGTCCCTGGGGAGCGGCACCATCGAGAGGGGAAGGACGCGCCGCTTCGCCAGCGCCGCCAGATACACGAGGTGGTAGGCGCCGGAGAGCATGATGAGCACCGCGGCGACGCGGTGGACGACCCCGGCGCCGTGCGGCCCGCCGAAGAGCCCGAGGAACCTGGTTCCGGAGGCGACGCGCGCCCCCATCTCCATCGCGCCGGCGCCGGCGCCGCGGAGCGGCCAGCCGGTGAGGCCGAGGAGGATGACCCCCGTGAGCATGAGCCAGTGCTGGATGCGCTGGTGGATGTCGAAGCGGGTCACCACCTGGTGGGCCTCGGGGTCGCCTCCCTGCCCCTCCTTGCGCCGCGCGATGCGCTGGCGGAGCTCGTAGATGAAGTCCACCAGGACGTGGAAGGCGAAGAAGAGCAGCGTGAGCGTCGTGAGCCAGCTGAAGGCCACGTGGACGAGGTGCGGGACCTTGCCCGACTCCTGGAGCGGCCGGTGGGCGATGAGGCCGGCGAAGCCCGGGTTCGAGGCCCCGTGGCACTGGCCGCAGGTGGCGACCCGGGCGTCGTCCTGCCGCGGCGGGTCGGAGAGAGCCACCGCCGACTCCTTCACCTTGCCGCCGGCGATGCTCCGGTGCCCCTTCTTCCCCACCTCGCGCCCGTGGCAGTCGGTGCAGAGCGGCGCCCGCGCCGAGCCCAGGGAGACCAGGCGGCCGTGGATCGAGTCCTTCCACTCCACGTGGACGTCGGCCTTGAGGCCCACCGCCCGGACGAACCTCTCGTCGCCGTGGCAGCCCTCGCAGCGCTTCGACTGCGCGCCGCGGTAGGCGCGCAGCGCCGCGGCGTCGCCGGCGGGCGGGTCGTGGGGCACCTCGTGGAGGTCGCCGTGGCAGCTCCGGCAGGTCGCGCCGGCGGCCGCCTGCTCCTTCTGGAGCCAGCGCCCGTGCGCCGAGCCCTTCACGTCCTCGGCGACGTCGCCGTGGCAGCCCTGGCAGGCGAGGTAGGCGCGCGGCGCCCCGACGGCAGGCTTCCCGTCGAGGGTCGTCGCGGCGGCGAGCTTCCCCAGGTAGGCCGCCTCGGCGGCGTCGGAGAGGGCCGGGAGCTCGTGGGGGCCCGGCGCGGCGTAGCCCTGGTGGCAGTCGGCGCAGGCGAGGTCCTTGTGGACCGACTGGAGGAACGAGGGGGCGACGACGCCCACCCTGCCGGTGGCGTCGGCCTCGCCCGCCTTCTGCGCCTCGTGGCACTGCAGGCAGTCGGCGACCTCCGCAGAGGGCGCCGCCGCCGGCTCCGCGGCGCGGGCCGCGGCAGCCACGGTGACTCCAAGTGAGAGTAGGATCGCGCGCATGGACGCCCCTGTCGTCGTGTGGCTCGTGTCCGCCCCCGGGCGGCCGGCGCCGTTCGCGGGCCCGAGGGTCCCCCTCGTCCAGCCGGGCGGGCCTCCGCGCGCACGTCCCGTGCACGCCGCCGGCCACCCACCCGGCGTCCGGGAAATCGGACTGTTGACCGATTCCGACGTCGGGACTTCCAGACAGTACCGCCGGGAACGGCCGACGGTCTTTGCCTGGATCAAGCAATGTCAGGGTGTTGTTGACGCACCCGAACGGGTGGGTTGCGGGACCTTGCCGCGCTCCAGCTCCGGCGGCTCCTCCAGCCGGTACACCGGGTAGAGGCCCATGCGCTCGTCCCACGACGGGTGACGCCGGGCGAAGAACTCGAGGCGCGCCTCGGCGTCGGCCGCGAAGGCCGGGTCGGCGAGGCGGCGCCGGAACTCGGCGCCCAGGCCCGGCTCCTCGGCGAGCAGCATGCGCGCGTAGGGCTCGAGGACGTACTCCTCGACGTGCTCCTTTCGCTCGAGGTGCGCGTTGAAGAACCCCCACGACAGGAGCGAGTCGGGGCCCCGGGGCTCGAGGAGGTGAAGGACCAGCCGCGACCGGGGCTGCGCCACCGGGACGAAGAGCGAGCCCCGCGGCCAGTCGCGCCGCTCCGGCCTCCACTCCCCCCAGGCCTCGACCCGCTGGCGGCCCTCGAAGGGCGCGGCGGCGATCTTCGCCTCGGCGACCCGGAAGGCGAGGACCTCGCGCCCCCGCGCCTCCCCCACCTCCCGGAAGGCGATGCCGTGAATCCGCAGCTTCTCCGCCACCCAGGCCGCGTGCGCCGCCGGGACCAGGTAGCCGGCCCGGGGCGCCTTCACCGTGAGCGACGGCTCGACCTCCGGGAAGAAGGGGATGCGCCAGGTCTCCGGCGCCGCGCGCTCGTAGACCGTCACCGGCCGCCCCGCGATCGGCGAGGGCTCCCGGCGCCAGGCGTGGCCCAGGACCTCTGCCAGCTCCTGCCGCGGCCCGGCCTTGAAGGCGAGCGCCACGTCCCGCCCGGCGAGCCGCGCTCCGGCCGCGTCCGCCTCGCGGGCCGCCGCCAGCCAGCGCTCGCCCTCGGCGGCGGCGAGCTCGAGGAGCGCGCGGACGAGGTCGCCTGCCGCCTCGACGCGCGTCCGGTAGTCCTTCCAGGAGTGGGCCTCGAGGAGCAGGCCGATGCGGTTGCGCGCCGCCCAGTAGCCGGTCGCGAAGCGCGGGGGCGCCACCGCGGCGGCGAAGCCGGAGGACGGGTCGCCGGGCGCGACGAAGTCCGGGTAGAAGCCCAGGGGCCGGTGGCCGGCGAGCTTCTCCAGGAGAGCCGCCTGGAGCCGCCTCGCCTCGGCCCGCAGCGGCTCCGGCCCCTCCAGCACCGGCTCCACCAGCAGCGCCAGGTCGTGCCGGATGACGGTGCCGTCGGTGACGTGGAGGTCGGCGTAGACCACCGGGTCCCACTCGCCGAGGAGCCGGAGCACGGCTCGCGTCTCCGGCGCCTCCGCCTTGGTGTAGTCGCGGTTCAGGTTCAGGTTCTGGGCCGTGGTCCGCCAGCCGGTCTCCTCGGGCCCGGCCTGGTTCGGGCGCTGGTTCGGACCGAAGCGCTCGTGGCCGTCGGCGTTCAGGACCGGGACCAGGATCGCCACCGCCCGGGCCAGCGGCCCCTTCCGCCCGCGGTCGAGGAGCTCGCGGAGCGCGACGAGGCCCGCGTCCTTTCCATCCATCTCGCCGGCGTGGATCCCGCCCTGGAGGAGCACCACCGGCCGGCCGCGCGAGCGCTCCGGGGTGAGCCTTCCCTCGGCGCTGGCCACCAGGGCCACGAGCGGCCGGCCCTCCGGGGTCCTGCCGAACTCGAGGCAGCGCGCGCTGGCGGGGTGGGCCTTCGCCAGGGCGCGGCAGAGGCGCACCGCCTCGTCGTACCGGCCGGTGCGGGCGAAGTCCGTCCGCTCGGCGGTGGTGAGGAGCGCGTCCGGCGGCGCGGCCAGGGCGAGGGCGAGGAGCGCGGCGGACATGCTACCGGTGCGCCGCGACCGCCCGCAGGATCTCGATCTCCTCGAGCGCCTTCCCCGCCCCGATGACCACCGCGGAGAGCGGGTCCTCGGCGAGGAACACCGGGAGACCGGTCTCCTCCCGGAGCAGGACGTCGAGGTTCTTGAGGAGGGCGCCGCCGCCGGCGAGGACGATGCCGCGGTCGGCGATGTCGCCGGCGAGCTCGGGCGGGGTGCGCTCCAGGGTCACCTTCACCGCCTCGACGATTCCGTTCACCGGCTCGGAGAGCGCCTCCCGGATCTCGCTCGAGGTGACGGTGAGCGTCCGGGGCACGCCGGCGACGAGGTCGCGCCCCTTGATGTCCATCGTCAGCTCCTCCTCGGTGGGGTAGGCGGTGCCGATGCCCATCTTCACGAGCTCGCTGGTGCG
The DNA here is from genome assembly GCA_036555405.1 of Anaeromyxobacteraceae bacterium. GTDB lineage: Bacteria > Myxococcota > Myxococcia > Myxococcales > Anaeromyxobacteraceae > DATBLK01. The sequence goes on along the minus strand of DATBLK010000113.1, from coordinate 1,613 downwards.
CTCGCCGATGAGGAGGTTGTACTTGCGCTTGATGTGCTGGATGATCGCCTCGTCCATCTTGTCGCCGGCGATGCGCACCGAGCGCGAGTAGACGATCCCCCCCAGGCTGATGACGGCGACGTCGGAGGTGCCGCCGCCGACGTCGACGATCATGTTCCCGCTGGGCTCGGTGATGGGCAGGCCGGCGCCGATGGCCGCGGCCATGGGCTGCTCGATGAGGTAGACCTCGCGCGCCCCGGCGCTCTCCGCCGCCTCGCGCACAGCCCGCTTCTCCACCTCGGTGATCCCCGAGGGGATCCCGATGATGATGCGCGGCCGGACGAACTTCCGGCGGTTGTGGGCGGTGGCGATGAAGTACTTCAGCATCGCCGCCGTGATCTCGAAGTCGGCGATGACGCCGTCCTTCATGGGCCGGATGGCGACGATGTTGCCCGGGGTCCGCCCGAGCATCTCCTTCGCCTCCTTGCCCACCGCCAGCACCCGCTTCACGCCCCGGCCGTCCTGCTGCACCGCGACCACCGAGGGCTCGTTGGAGACGATGCCCACTCCGCGGATGTAGATGAGCGTGTTCGCCGTCCCGAGGTCGATGGCCAGATCGCGGGAGAAGACGTTGTGGAGCCAGTCGAGCACGGCGGGCGGGGACTATAGCAAGAGGTGGTCCAAAGACAACGAAGCCCGGATCCGGGACTCGCGCACCCGCGCGGCGGGCTGCTACGCTCCCAGTCGCCCCTGGCGGCGATGAGCGACGCGCCCGGAAACCGACCCGAAACCCGCCCCTGCCCCCGCTGCGGCTACCTCGCGAGCGCTGCGGCCGGACCGCTGAACTTCTGCCCGAAATGCGGCGTGGATCTGCGACAGCCGGTCGCGGCCGAGCCCGCGGCCGACCCGGACACGACCGCCTGGGTGGGACAGGTGGTCGCCGACCGGTACCGGCTGGTGGAGGTGATCGGCGAGGGAGGAATGGGGGCCGTCTTCCGCGCCGAGCACGTCCGCATCGGCAAGGCACTGGCGGTGAAGCTGCTGCGCGGCGCCTTCGCCCGCGACCCGGACGCGGTGAAGCGCTTCGACGCCGAGGCTCGCATCGTCTCCCGCCTCTCCCACCCCCACACCATCGCGGTCTTCGACTACGGCGAGCTCGGGTCGGGCGAGGGGTTCTACCTGGCGATGGAGTACGTGCCGGGAAGGGACCTCGCCACCCTGCTCCGGGAGGAGGGACGTCTCCCCGAGCCGCGCGCCGTCGCCATCGCCGAGCAGATCCTGGGCTCGCTCGCCGAGGCGCACGAGGCGGGGGTGATCCACCGCGACGTGAAGCCGGCCAACGTCATGCTGGCCCGGACGCGCGAGGGAGACTACGCCAAGGTGCTCGACTTCGGCATCGCCAAGCTGCGCGACGCGGCCGGGGACGAGACCACCCAGGGCGTCATCCTGGGGACGCCCAACTACCTCGCCCCGGAGCAGGCGCGCGGCGAGCCGCTCGACCCCCGCACCGACCTCTACTCGGTGGGGGCGCTCCTCTACGAGCTCGTCGCCGGCCGGCCGCCCTTCGCGGGCCGCCCCCCCATGGCCGTGCTCCAGGCCCACCTCTCCGAGGATCCGCCGCCCCTGCGCCAGGT
>DATBLK010000092.1:0-19223 GCA_036555405.1 Anaeromyxobacteraceae bacterium | reverse complement strand
CTGGGCGCTCTCGGGCACGGGGCTGCGCGGCCTGGGCGACCTCCTCCGCGCCCCCGCCTTCGTCGCCTGGAAGATCGCGCTCGCGCTGCACGACCGCGTCGCGCCGCAGGCCTGGATCCGGACCGCGCGCGACGGCGAAGGGCGGCCTCCGGATCGCCCCGCCGCGGGCGGGCCCGCGCAGCGCGCGGAGAGCTTCACGGGGTGGCGTGGAAGGCCGGGACACCGGGGAGCGGGGGCGTGAGATGCTGAAGCACAACGCGCGCATCGTCGACGTGGGACTGCGGGCCTTCGACCTGCTCGTGCTGGCGGTGGCCTTCCCCCTCGGCTACGAGGTCCGCGACCAGCTCACCGGAGCCGGCTTCGGCGGCCTCTACCCCATCGCCCACTACTGGCCGCTGCTGGCGCTCACCTTCCTGCTCTGGCTCGCGGCGTCCACGGTCTCCCGCGTCTACGACGCGTACCGGACGCGCCCCGTCCGCGTGGAGCTGTGGCGGCTCGCGCGCGCCATGGTCATCGTGGCCCTGAGCATCACCGCCCTGGGCTTCGTGCTGAAGGAGCACGACGTCTCGCGGCTCTTCGTCGCCCTCTACTTCGCCATCGCGCTGGGGCTGCTCCTGGCGAACCGGGTGGTGGTCCGGCTCGTGGCCCACAGCGCCCGCCGCCGGGGCCGCAACACCCGGCGGTACCTGGTGGTGGGCTCGGGGCCGGCCGCGGAAGCGGTCCTGGAGCACATGGCCGGCCACCCGGAGTGGGGCTTCCAGCTCGCCGGCTTCGTGCTCGACGACGACGCGGGACCGGCCGGGGTCCCGGGCCCGGTGCTGGGCCGGCTCTCCGAGCTCGGCGCCGTCCTGACGTCGCACGTCGTCGACGAGGTCTTCTTCGCGCTCGGCCGCCACCGGATGGACAGCGTGGCGCAGGCCATCGGGATCTGCGAGGAGCTGGGGGTGGGCGCCAAGGTCTACGCCGACTTCTTCCAGCAGCGCATCGCCCGGGTCGAGGTCGAGGACCTCGACGGCGCGCCCATGCTCTCGTTCACGACCGTCCCCGGCGACCCGCTGGCGCTGCTCGCCAAGCGCGCCTTCGACGTGGCGGTGAGCGGAGCGGCCGTCGCCCTCCTCTCCCCGCTCCTCCTCGCCGTCTCCCTCGCCATCGTGGTCGACTCGCCCGGCCCGGTCCTCTTCCGCCAGCGGCGGGTGGGCAGGAACGGCCGCGAGTTCTGGCTCTACAAGTTCCGCAGCATGAGGGCCGACGCCGAGGCGCACCTGGCCCGGCTCCGCGACCAGAACGAGGCGGACGGCCCGGTCTTCAAGATGCGCAACGACCCGCGGATCACGCGCGTCGGCCGCTTCCTCCGCAAGACGTCCATCGACGAGCTCCCCCAGTTCTGGAACGTGCTCCGCGGAGACATGAGCGTGGTGGGGCCGCGCCCGCCGATTCCCAGCGAGGTGCGGGAGTACCACCGCTGGCAGCGGCGGCGCCTCAGCATGCGGCCGGGCATCACCTGCATCTGGCAGATCAGCGGCCGGAGCGACGTGAAGTTCGACCGCTGGATGGAGCTGGACCTCCAGTACATCGACAACTGGTCCTTCTGGGACGACCTCAAGATCGTGTTCAAGACCATCCCGGTGGTCCTCATCGGGAAGGGCGCGCGGTAGCCCGCGCGTCCGCGCGCATCCCCCTTTTGGCCTGCGCGCTTGCGCGCAGGGCGGCGACCCGTCCCACACGCTTGGTCCTCCTCACCGATCGTGGCACTGTGGTAGGTTCCGTTACAGTGCCGAGGGAGCATGGGCCTCGAGGTCCGCGCCTACAGCAGTCTCGACGAGATCGCGCCCCTGGCCGGGAGGCTCGACGCGCTCAACCTCGCCTCGCGTCGCCCCACGCCCTTCGCGACCTGCGGGTACCTCCGGGCGTACCTGGCCTTCGACGAGCACGCCCGGGCCGGAAGCGCGCCCCTCCTGCTGGTGGCCTTCGACGGCTCCGAGCCGGTGGGCTTCCTGCCGATGCGCACCGCCCCCGTGGGGACGCTCGGGCTCGGCGCCACCAGGGTCGAGCTCCTCGCCACTCACGACACAGACCGGCTGACGCTGGCAAGCCGCCCCGACGACGAGCTTCGCTGCCGGGACGCCTTCCTCGAGCACCTGACGCGCCGCGGCGGCTGGTCCGGCCTGGTGTGGCGGACCCAGGACCTCGACTCGCCGCTCGCGCTCCAGCGGGCGCCGCCCGGGTACCGGCTGCGCTCCTTTCCCGGCGACGACTTCTGCGCCATTCCCCTGGCCCACCGGGACGTCGGCGGCCTGCTCCGCTCCCTCGAGAAGCACCACCGGGCCAACGTGCGCCGCCTCGCCCGCAGGCTGCTCGGCGCCGGGGGTGTGGAGCACGTCTCGTCGCGCGGGACGGGCGGCGCCCCCGAGCTCCTCGAGCTCTTCCTCGACGTCGAGCGCCGCAGCTGGAAGCGGAGGGCGTGCAGCGGGGTCGGCCGGAACCCGATGCGCGTCGCGCTGTTCCGGGCGCTGTGCGGGCCGGCCGCGCCGACCGGGGAGCCGGTGTTCCACTTCGTCCTGCTCGACGGCGTCCCCGTCGCCGCGGCGATGGGGACGAGCTTCGCCGGGGTCCTCTATCTCCGGGAGATCGCCTTCGACGAGGGCTTCGCCGCCCTCGGGCCCGGCAACTTGCTGCTCCTCCTCGTCCTGCGCGACGCCATCGCCCAGGGCGAGCGGGAGGCGAACCTCCTGAACCTCCACGCCTACTACAAGGCGCGCTGGGGCGCGGCGGTGACCGCGACGGTCGACGTGCAGCTCTTCCGGGTGGGCGGGATCCTGTGGGCCAGGGCCCTCGCAGGCGACATGCGGCGGAGGATCCGGGCGGCGCTCGGCCTGCCTCCACGGCTGCCGGAGGTGGCGTCCCGCCGCGACCTGGCGCCGGAGGACCGGAGCGCGGCGGCGGAGGCGCCCGGGGCCCTGGGCCGCGCCGCGGAACGCTCGCGGGCGGCCCAGCTGCTCGCCTCGCTGGAGGCGTCCGGAGTGCGCCTGCGGCGGCTTTCCGGCCGGGAGCTGGAGGCTGCGCTCCCCCTCGACGAGGGCGGACAGGCGCAGGAGTCGCGGCGTCGCTCCGACCGGGCGGCGACCTCGGCAGGCGGAGCGCCGGGGGGCCGATGAGGGCGCGCTTCCTCCCCGCCGGGCTCGCGACCGCGGCGCGAGACTACGCCAGGCGCAGGCTGGCGCCTCTGGCGCGGCGCCTGACGCCGAGGCGCGTCGACCTCCCGCTCTCGACCTGGGACCTGGCGCGCGACCCGGGCGGGTCCCTGACGCTCGACGGGGTGGGGCTGGAGGGTCTCCTCTCCCGCTGGGGCTCTCCCCTTCACGTCCTCGACGCCCGCCGCCTGCTCGACAACGCGCGCCGGTTCACGGCGCGGCCGGCCGGGGCCACCCGGGCCTGCGAGGTCTTCTACTCCTACAAGACCAACCCGGTGCCCGGCGTGCTCCGGCTGCTCCACGCCGCCGGCGTCGGGGCCGAGGTGGTGAGCGCCTACGAGCTCTGGCTCGCGTTCCGCCTGGGCGTTCCGCCGGCTGCCGTCGTCTACAACGGCCCGGCGAAGTCGGAGCCGTCGCTCCGCGAGGCGCTGGAGCGCGGCGTCGGCCTCGTCAACCTCAACGCCCGCCCCGACGTCGCCGACCTCGCCGCCCTGGCGCGGAGCATGGGGAAGCGGCCCCGGGTCGGGCTGCGCGTGGTCGTGCCCGGCGCCTGGGGCTCGCAGCTCGGGGAGCGCGTCGACAACGGTGCGGCCTTCCGGGCCTTCGAGGAGGCGCTGTCCCACCCGGAGCTCGAGGTGGTCGCGCTCCACACCCACCGGGGCGCCGAGATCGCGTCGCGCCGGCAGCTCGAGACCTTCCTGGCGCCGGTCCTGGCGTTCACCGACCAGCTGCACGAGCGGCTGGGGCTCGAGCTGGAGGTGCTGGACATCGGCGGCAGCCTCGCCTGCCCGACGGTGGCGCGGCACTCGCCCACCACCCTGCGCCTCTCCGCGGCCTTCGGCTGCGACCTCTTGCCCCGGCCGCCCGAGAGCGTCCTCTCCATCGACGACTACGTGGCGGCGGTCGGCGCCCTGGTGGAGCGCCACTGCGCCGCCGCCGGCCGGAGGCCGCCGCGGATCTTCCTGGAGCCGGGCCGCGCCCTCACCGGGAACTCCCAGCTGCTCCTCTGCCGCGTGATGGGGCTGCGCGACCCCGACGAGCGCGGCCTCGCCTGGGCCATGCTCGACGCCGGGGTGAACGTCGCCGAGGCGGTCCGGGGCGAGTACCACCAGATCTTCCCGCTCGCCGCGCCCGACGGCGCGCCCCAGCGGCTCTACCGCCTGGCGGGACCGACCTGCTCGCCGGGCGACGTCCTGGCCCCCGCCTGGCGGCTGCCCGAGCTGGCCCGCGGCGACGGAGTGGCCATCATGGACTCGGGGGCCTACTTCGTCCCCTTCTCGACGACCTTCTCCTTCCCGCGGCCCGGCATCGTCGTGGTCGGCCACGGGGCGGGGGCCCAGCCGATCCGGCGGCCCGAGGCGTTCGAGGACATGGTGGCGCTCGACGGCGGGGGGGGCTCGTGACCGGCTCGCGGCGGCCCCCGGTCCTCCTGACCATGGCCGGCTACGGCGGCACCCTGGCCGCCGTTCGATCCCTCGGCCGGGCCGGCGTGCGGGTCACGGTCGCCGACGCCCGGCGGTTCCAGGCCGCCTCCTGGTCGCGCTTCGCCGCGCGGACGCTCCGCTGTCCCGACGCGGAGCGGCGGCCCGAGCAGTTCGTCGAGTGGCTGCTCGACCTCGGGCGGAAGGAGCCGGGTCAGGCCCTCTGCCCCACCAGCGACGGCATGGCCTGGTTGCTGGCCCGCTTCCGGAGCGACCTCGCCAGGCACTTCCGCATCGATGGGCCCCTGCTGGAGGCGGTCGACGCGACCCTCAACAAGCGGCGCCTGGAGGTGGCGTGCCGGGGGGCGGGCATCGCCTCGCCGCGCACCTGGGTGCCGTCCGACGCCGCGGAGGTGGAGCGCCTCCGGCCGGACCTGCCGTTCCCGATCCTGATCAAGCCCCAGTCGCAGGCCTTCCTCGCCCCGCAGTCCAAGGGGGCGCTCGTCGCCGCGCCCGAGGCGCTGCTGGGCCGGTACTCCGCCTTCCGGGCGGCGGCGCGCCACGCGGCCATCCTCGCCGAGCACGACGCGGCCGTCGACCGGCCCATGCTGCAACAGTACGTCTCCTGGGGCAGCGAGGGGATCTACGGACTGAGCGGATTCGTCGACCGGACGGGCGACCTGTTCGTCGTGGCGGCCAGCCGGAAGGTGCTGCAGAAGCCCCGCCGCCTCGGGGTCGGCCTGTGCTTCGAGGACGCCCCGCTGCGGCCGGAGCTCGCCGAGAAGCTGCGGGCCCTGTGCCGCCAGATCGGCTACCACGGGGTCTTCGAGGTGGAGTTCCTCGGCCCGGCGGAACGCCCCCTCCTCATCGACTTCAACCCCCGGCTCTACGGCCAGGCGGCCTTCGACGTGGACCGCGGCATGGACGTTCCGCTCCTCGCCTACCTCGCGGCGGTCGGCGACGGGCCGGCCCTGCTCCGCGCCGTCGCCGACGGGCGGAGGTCGGTCGCGGAGCGGTCCACGCGCATCTACTGCCATCGGGCCCGCTTCGAGCCCTTCCTGCGGGCCTCCCGCCTGGCGGGCGGCCTCACCGGCGAGGAGGCGCGCCGCTGGCGCTCCTGGCTGCGGCGGCACCGCGGACGGGTGACCGACCCCACGCTCGATCGGCGGGACCGGGTCCCGGGGCTCCTCGAGGGCGTCAGCGGGCTCGTCGAGTACTTCCGCCACCCGCGCTGCAGCTTCCGCGAGGCTCGGGAACGCCACGAGGACGTCCCTAGCCCTTGATGAAGGTCCCCTCGCGGAGCTCGTGCAGCGCCTGGGCGATCTCCTCGCGCGTGTTCATGACGAACGGCCCGTACCGCGCGACCGGCTCCCCGAGCGGCTGGGCCGCGAGCAGCAGGAAGCGCGCCGGGGCGCCGGCGGCGTGGACCCGGACCACGTCGCCGTCCCCCAGGATCGCGAGCCGCGGCGCCGCCACCTCCGTGGCTCCCGGCGCGGCACCGCCCAGGGCGACCTTCCCCTGGAACACGTAGAGGAGCGCGGTGTGGCCGCGCGCCACGGGCTGCTCGAAGGTCCGCCCGGCGGGCAGCGCCACGTCGAGGTAGGTGGGCCCTGCGAAGATCTCGCGGACGGCGCCCGGCGCGCCGTCGACCTCGCCCGCCACCACCCGGACGCGCGCACCACCGGTCCGCCCGACCTCGGGGATGCTGGCCGCGGGGACGTCCTGGTAGCGCGGCTTCGTCATCTTGAGGCGGGCGGGGAGGTTCACCCACAGCTGGAAGCCGTCGAGGCGCCGCGGCCCGGCCCGGGGCATCTCCTCGTGCAGGATGCCGCTCCCGGCCGTCATCCACTGCACGTCGCCGGCGCCGATGACCCCGGCGTTCCCCAGGCTGTCCCGGTGCGCCACGCTCCCGTCGAGCATGTAGGTCACGGTCTCGATCCCGCGGTGCGGGTGCATGGGGAATCCCGCCAGGTAGTCGTCCGCGTTCTCCGAGCCGAAGTGGTCGAAGAGGAAGAACGGGTCCAGGTGGTCGAGCCGCTCGGTGGCGATGCTGCGCTTCAGGCGGACCCCTGCGCCGTCGCTGACCGCGACCGGCGTCACCACGTCCAGCAGGCCCCGTTCCCTCATGGCGGACTCCCGGCCGGGGAGCATAGCGGCCGCGGCGCCCCGCGGCACGGCTCACCCCCGGGGCGGGCCGCCCTCGCTCCCGGCCGAGGACTTCCCGGCCCGGCTTCCGCTCCGCCGCGGCCGGACGAGCCCGGCCACCCAGGCCCGCAGCGCCCGGGCGAGGAGCGGGATCGCGCGCAGGGGCTCCCGTCGCCCCGCCTGCGCCGGCGCCGCACCCGGGACCGCCGGTCTCCCGGCGGCGGCGCGGACGCTGGCCGTGAACTGCTGGAAGACCTGGCGCGCCACGTGGTCGAGCAGGCCGCGCCACGGCCGGACGATCCCCCCCGCCATCTCCACGCGGGCGTGGACCGCCACCCCCGTCCGCCCGCCGGGGAGGGCGGTGAGCGAGCTGTCGAGCGTCAACCGGGCCGAGCCGGCCCCCGCGCTCTCCAGCGCCTGGCCGACGATCCTCACGCTTCGCGCCGCGACGTCCACCTCGGCGAGCCGGACGCGCCCCCGGTAGGCCATCGTCCACGCCCCGACGTCGACCCTGACCCTGCCGTCGAAGACCCGCTCGTCCAGGACCGCGTCCAGCTCGCCGCCGGGCACGCATCCCACCACCCGGCGCGGGTCGACGAGGAAGTCCCACACCTCCTCGACCGGCGCCTCCACGGCGAACCGCTCCTCGATCCGGATGACGATGGCGCGACTCCCTCGGGTGAGACCCGGCCCCCCGCGAACCCCTTGCCGCAGGCCCGGCGGAGAGTCTAACAATCCGTCGCTCCACGGATCCCGCGGTCGCGAGGCACGATGCCAGCTCCGAGCACCCAGACCCCCGGCCCGGCGGATTCCCGACCCCGGGCCGCCGGCTCGGTCGGGGGCACGCCCCCGTCCGCGCGCGGCATCTGGATCGACCTCCTCGTCTACCCGACCCATTCCCTCCCGACCGCGGCGGCTCCGGTGCTCGTCGCCCTCGGGCTCGCGATCCACGACCGCGTCCTGGCTCCCCTGCCGGCGCTGGCCGGGTTCCTCGGCAGCTGGGTCATCCACATCGCCGGGGTGTTCGCCGACAACCACGAGCTGCTGCGCCGGCATCCCGACCTCCCCGAGCACCCCGAGCTCAACCGGGCGGTCGCCGACGGGACGCTGAAGCTCTCCACCCTCCGCCTGGCCATCGCCGCCTGCATCGGGCTGGCCTTGCTCACCGCCCCGTACCTGGTCCGGGTCGGCGGCGCTCCGGTTCTCGCCTTCGGGGCCATCGGCATCGCCGCGAGCCTGGCGTACAACGTCGGCCCGCTGGCCTACGTGCGGCGCGGCCTCGCCGACCCGGTGTTCCTGCTCATGTTCGGCGTCGTGGCGGTGGTCGGGATCTACTACATCCAGGTGGCGGCGCTGCGGGGCGCCCCCTCCCCCTGGCAGGCCCTGGCGTCGCTCCCGCTCCCCGTCTTCCTCGTCGGCCTGCCGGCCGGGGCCATCGTGACGAGCGTGATGCTCATCGACGACATCCGCGACCGCGAGTTCGACCGCGCCAAGGGGTGGCGGACCGGGGCGGTGCGGCGCGGCGTCGGCTGGAACCGCTCCGAGATCACGCTGCTCGTCTCGTTCGCGCTCCTGGCCCCGGTCGCCTTCTGGCTCGCGCTGGGCTTCGACGCCTGGGTGCTCCTGTCGCTCCTCTCGCTGCCGCTCGCGTACCGAGTGGTCCGCGACGTCCGGACCCGCGATCGGCGCCAGGACCTCGTGCCGCTGACGCCGCGGATGGCCCGCCTCGCGGTGCTCCACTCCCTCCTGCTCGCGGCCGGCATCGCGCTCTCGCGCTGAGGGGGCCGGGGGCCCGCCATCTTCCCCTGCACCGGGCCGTCGGCCGGACCGACGGCCGGCCCCGGCCTGGCCGTCGTCAAGCGCCGTCGCGCCGCCGTCCCACGCACGCGCCTTCCGGGCGCCCCGCTCCGGTGTCGACCGATCGCGGGCCATGGGATGATGGCACAGCGGAAGTCCGCGCGTCGCCGTACGATGCCGCCACCGTGGACCTGAAGCTTGCCGTGGGCATCTGGGAATGCGACCCGGACGACCGCCCCGGGGCGGACGCGGCCCTGGCTCGCGGGGCGGCGGCGCCTCCGGACTTCCAGGCCGCGATCGTGGCCGAGCAGGGCGACGTCCTCGCCCTGCGTGTGGAGGACGGCGCCGTTCCGAGCGCGGGGCCGGTCTACCTCGTCGAGGGGCGCGGCCTCTACCAGGAGTCGAAACGGGTGGAATGGCTCAGCATCAGCGGGGCCCGCCGCCGCTTCCTCCTCACGCTCAAGGCGATCTGAGGGCGGTGCCGGGCCGACGGCGGCTCCGGCCTCTCAGGCCTTGCCCGGTGCCGCGCCGTCCGGCCCCGCGGGCGGGCCGGCGACGAGCGCGCGGGCGTAGAGCGCGAGGATGTCCCGCTTCGAGGCCGTGCCCAGGAGGCGGCGCGACCTCGGGCCGTCGAGCACCGGGAGGCGCTCGCAGGACTGGCGGCCGAACCGGTCCAGCACTCGCTCGAGCGACTCGTCCGGGAAGGTGGCCTCGAAGCGCCGGTTCATGACGTCGGCCGCGGCGAAGGCGGAGGGATCGGGCGCCTCGCCCGCGATGCGGGTCGCGTCGTGGAGGCTCACGGCGCCGAGAAAGCGCCCGGCATCGTCGGCGACGTAGAGGTGGTTGCGCCGCGCGGCCAGGAGCCGCGACAGCACCTCGGGAAGCGGCAGGTCGGGCGGCACCGCGATGTGCTCGGCGGCCATGACGTCCCGCACGCGGTCCCGCCCCGCGGCCGCGGGCCCGGGGGGGGCACCGGCGCGCGAGAGCGCCTCGGTGTAGACCGACGCGCGCGCAAGCCGGGTCGCCACCACGGCCGCGAGCGCCGCCCCCACGAGCAGTGGCACCGCCACCCCGTAGTCGAGCGTCATCTCGAAGACCATCACCACCGCGGTGAGGGGGGCATGGGTCGTTCCGGCGAGGAACGCCCCCATGCCGACGACGGCCCAGGCGCGCGGGTCGGCCCCGGCCGACGGGAGGAGCGCTTGCACCCCCGCCCCGAAGGCGCTCCCCAGCATGGCGCCCAGGAACAGGGTGGGCGTGAAGACGCCGCCCACCGTCCCCGCGCCGACGGCCAGGGGCGTGAGGACGAGCCGCAGCCCCAGGAGCGCGAGCGCGTGAGACGGGGCAACCGGGGAGCGGAAGAGGTCGGCGATCGCCTCGCGCCCGTTGCCGACCACCTCGGGGTAGGCGAGGACCGCGGCGCCCACCGCGAGGCCGGCGAGGGCCATCGAGGCGGGACGCGGCAGGCGGGCGCGCCTCCACAGCGCCCCCGCCGCGCGCAGCGCCCCGAGGAAGGCCGAGGCGCCCAGCCCCGCCAGCACGCCCAGCAGCGCCACTGCCGCCACCTCTCCGGCGCTGCCGAGGACGAGCGGCGGCAGCTCGAAGACCGGCGCCGGGCCGAAGAGGTGGCGGGCGAGGAGCGTCCCGGTCGCCGAGGCCACCACCAGCGGCGCCAGCGCCTCCAGCGAGAAGGTCCCGAACACGATCTCCATGGTGAAGAGAGCCGCCCCGAGCGGCGTGTTGTAGGCGCAGGCGAGACCGGCGGCAGCCCCGCAGGCGACGAGCAGCCGCAGCCGGCGCGGCGGCAGCCGCGCCCGCCGGCCCAGGGCCGAGCCCAGGGCCGCCGGGAGCAGCACGATGGCCCCTTCGCGACCCACCGGCCCCGCCGAGGCGACGGTGACGAGCGAGGAGGCGGCCCGCACCAGCGTGGCGCGCAGCGGCAGCACTCCGTCGCGGAGGCGGACGGCCTCCAGGATGTCCCAGCCGCGGCCGGCGCCGGCTCGCTCCCCCGCCACCAGCACCAGGCCTGCCAGGAGCAGGCCCAGGGTCGGCACGGCGATGCGCAGGGCCGCCGGCGCCCGCGCCACCGCCTGGACCAGGTCCGGAGCTCCGGGCCAGACCAGGTCCGGGAGAGCGCTCGCCGCCCAGCGGAACGCGAGCGCCGGCGCGCTCCCCAGCGCGCCGACCGCCAGGGCCCAGGCCAGGATCGACGCCTGTTCGGCGACGCCCTCGCGTTCCTCCACACGGTGCACGGTCGCGCCTCCGGGCCCGCAGATGGACCACCCGCGCCTCGGCCGGTACCGCCGATCCTCGCGACCATACACCCGGCGCGCCGGCGAGATGGGACCCCGGCGAGGGGGAGCTCAGGCGGCGAGCAGCGCCGGCTGGGCGGCGAGAACGGCGGCGCCGCGCGCCACGGCGGTCTGCGGGTCTTCCTCGGCCACGCACGGGCGCGGGAAGGTCCGCGCCACGCCGGCCCGAACCTGGGGCACGAAGGTGGTGCCGCCGATGAGCAGCACGCCGGCGAGGTCGGGGGCCTCGAGGTCCGCTTCCCGGAGGGTCTGCGCCGCGGCCTCCAGGGAGCGCACCACCAGCGCGTCCCACTGCGGCGCGAGGTGGTCCCGGTGGAAGCGGAGGTCGAGCGATCGGTTCCGGCCGCCGCCCAGCGCGTCCTGCAGCTGGAACCGCGCCTCGGGCGCGGTGGAGAGCGCGCGCTTCACCAGCTCGCACTGGCGTTGGACGCGGTCCCAGAGGATGACGTCGCGGCTCAGCTGGACGCCGTGGACGCGGTACACGCCGTCCTCGACGAAGCGAGCGAACGCCAGGCTGAGGTCGTCGCCGCCCAGGCAGTCGTCGCCGCCCGAGGAGAGGACGCGGAGCTGGGGCCCGGAGCGCTGCACCACCGTGGCGTCGAAGGTCCCTCCGCCGAAGTCGTAGACCAGCACCGGAGCGGTGCCGGCGGCGGAGGTCCCCACCCCCCGCGCCAGGGCGCCGGCGCAGGGCTCGGAGACGATGCGCAGCACCTCCAGTCCCGCCATCCGGCCGCACCGCACCATGGCGTCGCGCACCTCCGGCCCGGCCGCGACCGGGACCGTGAGCACCGCCTGCCGGATGGGGCGACCGAAGCGGGCCTCGGCGCGCTCCCGGAGGTGGCGCAGGATGATGGCAGCCACCTCGCTTGCGGCCAGGGTGCCGGCGCGGACCTCGATCGCCGCCTCGGAGGTCCCCCGCGGCTTGATGCGGAATGCCGAGCAGGCGTCGAGCACCCGGGCCGAGGGCGAGTCGGCCGGCCTGCCCACGAGGCGCTTGATCCCGAAGACGGTGTTGTGCGGGTCGGTGGCCCGGAGCCGGTCGGCCTCGGCGCCGACGAGCGGCGGCCCGCTCTTCGGGAAGTGCACCACGCTGGGGATGCAGGGCTCGCCGCGGGCGTCGACGGCGAAGTGGAGCCGACCGTCGACCAGGGCCGCGGCGGTGGAGTAGGTCGTGCCCAGGTCGATTCCCAGCACGATCGCGGATGCCACGCCCACGCCGGGACATCGGCACGCCCGCGGCGCCCGATAAGCCCGGCCGGCGCAGCCGGCGCCCGGGCGAGCCCGGCCCCGTGTGCGATGGCGCCCCACCGCAGCGGCCCGTGGAGGGCTCACCGGATGGCGGGACGAAGCCTCGCTCGGGGCGCGCGAAGAGGTAGCCCTGGAGCGGGTCGCCCCCGGCTACACCTTCGCCTGCGGTGTGTTCGCGTTGCGGAACGCGGTCAGCCCGACGGCGCCGGCGACGTTGAGGGACTCGGCGACGGACGAGGGCACGACGATCAGCGAGCCCTTCTCCTGCAGCCCCTCGTAGAGGATGTTCATGGCCCGGAGCTGGAACGCCGTGGGGTTGTTCACGTAGCGCAGGGCGGCGGCCTCGAAGCGCGACGCGATCTCCACCTCCGCGTCCCCGAGGATCACCCGGGCGCGCTTCTCGCGCTCCGCCTGCGCCTGGCGCGACATCGCGTCCTCCAGGTTGGCCGGGATGGCGACGTCGCGGATCTCGACCGAGCGGACCAGGATGCCCCAGTCGTGCGTGCGCGCGTCGATGAGCGCCTTCAGCGAGTCGTCGATGGCCTCGCGGCCGGTCAGCAGCTCGGCGAGGTGGGTCTTGCCGATGATGTCGCGCAGCGCGGTCTGCGCCGCCCAGGCCACCGCCTTGCGGTAGTCCTCCACGATGAGCGCAGCCTGCTTGGCGTCGCGCACCTCCCAGAACAGGACCGCGTCCACGTCCACGGGCACGGTGTCGGCGGTCAGCGTCTTCTCGGCCGAGAAGCTGGTGGTGCGCACCCGGAGGTCGACCCACATGGCCACCCGGTCGACGAAGGGGATCACCCAGAACAACCCCGGCCCCTCCAGCCGGCGGAAGCGGCCGAGGCGCAGGAGCACGGCGCGCTCCCATTCGTTGGCGACCCGCGGAGCGAGGCCGAGGAGCACCGACAGGCACAGGCCTGCCGCGGCCACGGCCAGGGCCGCCGGCAGGCGGTCGGCGAGCCGGGCGGCGACGGCGGTCAGGGCGAGGCCGATCCCGAAGAGGACGGCGCTCGCGGGGTTGAGCCCGATCTTGGTCCGGAACTCGTCGTCGTACTGCGTGTATCCGTCGGCTTGCGTATCGGCGGTCATGGTCTCTCCTCCTGGAAGGCTGGCAACGCAGGGCGGCGGGGGGTCCGTGCCGGGCGGGGGGCGGGCGGCGGGCGCGCCGGCCTCGCCTCCGCGGACGGCGGCGCGCGGGCCGCCTTCCGCCGGAGCGCGAAGCCGGGTGCGAGGCAGATCTGGAGGGGAACGGTCCACAGGGCCAGGATCCCCGCGATCCAGATGGCCGGCGACGGCGCCCGGATGTCGTGGCGCGTCGAGACGCCGTAGGCGATGAGACCTGCGCCGAGGAGGACCGTCGACCAGACGGCGGCGCGCTTCCCCCGGGCGAAGAGCCGCCGCCGGTACTCGGGGATCCGCGCCGGGAGGGCGGGCCGCTCGGGGACGAACTCCTCGGGGAGCTCGAGGATGGGCAGGAGCTTGACGAGCGCGATGTAGAAGAAGGTGCAGAACGCGTACGTGGCCGCCACCAGGCTCCAGTCGAACGGCGTGGGCGCGTACTCGACGACGCGGTAGGGCAGGTGGCCGTGGAAGAAGGACGGGACGGTGATGAGGTAGCGCCAGCACCACATGGCGACGAAGATCGGGGCCGCCGCCACCACCACCACCCAGGTGCGGCAGATCCGGGGGTGCGCTCCCTGGACGAAGAGGATCCAGAACGGCACCACCATCCCGCCGAGGGTCGCGGTCCATGCGATCCTGGCGAAGCGGCCGAAGAGCAGGTCCTGGAAGACGCCGTGCTCCGCCTCGGGCGGCGAGTACACGCCGGTGAGGATCTCGGCGAACAGGAAGTAGAGGTACAGGAGCGTCACGAAGCCGAGGAAGACGCCGAGCCCCTTGAACATCCGGTGCGGCAGCACCTCCTGCCAGCCGTAGATGCTTCGCAGGGCCGCGGCGACCACCACCACTCCGGAGAAGCCGGTGACGATGGCGCCCAGCACGAAGTAGGGCGGCTGGAAGGGGTTGAACCAGCCCGGCCTGCCGGGGTTGAGCCCGAAGACGAAGCCGTAGACCGAGT
This sequence comes from Anaeromyxobacteraceae bacterium, assembly GCA_036555405.1. Classification (GTDB taxonomy): domain Bacteria; phylum Myxococcota; class Myxococcia; order Myxococcales; family Anaeromyxobacteraceae; genus DATBLK01. The sequence continues at coordinate 5,032 of DATBLK010000092.1, read as the reverse complement.
GGACCGACACCATGATGGGCAGGATGATCACCGCGCACCAGCGGACCACCCGCTCGTGAGCGTGCCGCTCCTCCGGCGTGTCCGTGTAGCCGAGCGCCAGGAGGCGGTAGAGCCAGCGGCGGCGCGGCAGGACCCGCGAGCAGAGGTAGATGTCGCGCCGCATGGCCAGGTAGAGGTAGACGCTGCTCCCGACCAGGTAGGCGGTGATGACGCTCGCCGACCAGACGAACGGCCCGGTGTAGTTCCCGTGGAAGACGACGTTGTAGATGAAGCGGTCGGGCCGGCCCACGTCGGCGGCGATGTTGATCACCGCGGCGGTGAGGGAGACGAGCGTCACCAGCTCGGCGATGCGCGCCAGCTGCTGGTAGCGGTGGAGCCGGAGGATGCGGACGGTGGCGGAGATGGCGATGCCGACGTGGCTCACCCCGATGAGCTGCACCACGTTGGCGACGATGCTGCCCCACATGGCCCCGTGCGTGCCCTGGCCGGTCACCTGGTGGCCCTCGAAGAACTGGTAGTAGAAGGCGCCGTAGAAGAGCCAGGCCGCTCCGGCCAGGGACAGCGCCAGCACCACCCAGGTCGTCGAGCGGGTGCGCAGCAGCGGTCGGAGGAAGACGTGGACGTCGCGGTCCGTCATGTGTCCATCCCGCCCTGGGCCGACTCGGCGGCCTCGCTGAGCCAGTCGCCCTCGGAGAGGTAGTAGACCTTCGGCTGGGTGTTGAGCTCCGGCAGGAGCCGGAAGGCGCGCGGGCTGCGCACCAGCTTGGCGACCTTGTGGGCCGGGTTCTGGAGGTCGCCGAAGGTCCGGGCCCTGGCCGGGCACGCCTCGACGCAGGCCGGCTGGTAGTCCTCTTCGCGCAGGGGGCGCTTCTCGGCCCGGGCGCGCTCGCGCGCCTCCTGGAGCCGATGCACGCAGAAGGTGCACTTCTCGATCACGCCCAGCGTGCGCAGCGAGACGTCGGGGTTGAGCGCCTGCCCCAGCTCCTCCGGGTACTGCGGCGGCTGCCAGTTGAAGTAGCGCCGCGAGTAGGGGCAGCCGGCCTGGCACAGGCGGCAGCCGATGCAGCGGCTCGGCACCTGCATGACGATGCCGTCGGCGCCGCGGAAGGTGGCCCGCACCGGGCAGAGCTTGGTGCAGGGGGAGTTGTCACAGTGCATGCACGGGAGGGGCAGGAGGCGCAGGCGCGGCCGCCGCGACGGCTCGCCTCCCTCGGGGCCTTCCCCGTGCGCCTCCGGCTTCGGCCCCGCACCGCGGCCGCTCGCCGCGTGCTCGCCTCCGCCGGGGATCGCGATCACCTTGTTCCAGAAGATGGCGCGCCCCCGGGCGGCGTTGTGCTCGCCGCAGAAGGGCACGTTGTTCTCGGTGCGGCAGGCCAGGCTGCACGCCTGGCAGCCGGTGCAGCGGTCGAGGTCGATGACCATTCCCCATCTGGGCACGGCGCCGATCCTCCTCGCCTCAGGCCTTGTGAACCTGGACCCGCAGGTCGTTCCAGGCGACGCCGCCGGCGAGCGGGTCGGCCAGGCGGTTGCCGAGCAGGTTGACGCTCTCCCCGCGGCCCGCGGCCCAGCGGCCGTAGGCGGTGTGGCCGTACTCGAAGGGCACGTTCACGACGCCCCGGCTGGCGCCGTCGTGGAGCACGGCGCGCATGCGGGCCTCGCCGGTCGCCGATCGCAGGAGCACCCGGTCCCCCTCGGCGATGCCCAGGCCGGCCGCGTCGGCGGGGTGGATCTCCACCCACGGCCCCCAGCTCCGGTCGAACTGGACGCCGAACAGCTCCTGCAGGTGCGGCTGGTTCGCGCCTCGCCCCTCGGCGTGGGTCATCGTCTTGTAGGAGTTGAGGACGAACGGGTAGTCGGCCTCCGCCGCGGCGTATCGCACCGGCTCGTGGTGCGGGAGGAAGGCCTCGTCGCCTCGCGCGGCCACGCCCAGGTCCTCGAGGAGCCGGTCGCGGGCGGCCGCCGGGTCCAGCTCGGGCCAGCGGCGGCGCGCGTCCGCGCCCAGGCGCTCCTCGAGGCGCGTGGCGTAGAACTCGAACTTCCCCGACGGCGTCGCCAGGGCGCGCGGCCATTCGCCGAAGCGGTAGGGCGGATCCCACCAGCCGCCCGCCGCGACCAGGCCCTTCCAGAACTCGTCGAAGGTCCCGGCCTTGACCGAGCCGCGGCCACTCTGGTGCACGCCGCGCAGGAGCTGCTTGATCATCCCCAGCTCGTCGTCGGGGAAGGATCGCGCCATCGAGCCGCCGAGGGCCCGCGCCAGGGCGATGAGCACCTCGCCGGTGCTGCGGGTGTCGTGCACCGGCGGAACCACCGGCTGCCGGAGCCCGAGGAGGGGGAAGCCGACGCTCGGCGTCCCGGTGTCGAGCTGCCAGCGCTCGAGGTAGGTGTGGTCGGGCAGGACGAGGTCGACCTGGCGCGTGGTCTCGTCCATGAACGGCGAGAAGCTGACGAGCAGGGGCACCCGCCGCAATGCAGCCGCCAGCCGGTCCGGCTCGGGCGCGGAGAAGACCGGGTTCGTGTAGTAGACGAACAGGGCCTCGAGCGGGTACGGGCGGCCTTGCTCGATCCGCTCGGCGAGGCGGACCACGGCGCTCTCCGCGAGCGGTGCCACCCCAGGTCCCCCGAGGTCGAGGCGCGGCGCCGCCAGGCCGCGGCGCGCGGCCTCGTCGACCTCCGGCGCGGGCCAGGCGGCGTAGGGAGGGGGGCGCTGCACCAGGACCCCGCCCGGCGCCTCGATGCTGCCGAGGAGGGCGTTGAGGGAGTGGATGGCGAGCCGGGCGTAGAGGCCGTTGGTGTGGGCCGCGGCGCCTCGGCCGCCGACGGCGACGGCCGGGCGGTGGGCCGCGGCCTCCCGGGCCAGCCGCTCGATGGTCGCGGCGGGAACGCCGCAGAGCTCCGCGGCGCGCCCGGGCGCGTAGCGCTCCAGCAGCAGGTCCTTGAACCCGGCGTGCCTGTGGCCGGCGGCGTCGGTCCAGGCCTCGAAGCCCAGGGTGTGGCGGGCCACGAAGTCGCGGTCGTGGAGCCCGTCGCGCACGAGCACGTGGGCGATCCCCAGGGCCAGGGCGGCGTCCGCCCCCGGCCGGACCGGGACCCACTCGTCGGCGCGCGCGGCGGACACCCCGAAGCGCGGGTCGATCTGGACGATCTTGGCGCGCTGCCCCGGGCGGCCGCGGAGCACGCCGTGGACCCGCAGCATCATGGCCGTCGGGCGGAACGACTCGGTGAAGCCGGCGCCGAAGACCAGCACGTAGCGGGTCCGCTCCCAGTCGTAGGCGAGCCGGTCGCGCACCCCCTGCGTGAGGCCGTGCGCGGCGGCGTCGCCGTTCGAGCACAGCGAGTCGTGGTCGATCTCGTTGGGCGAGCCGTAGGCGGTGAGGAAGCGCCGCACCAGGTCGCGCATGTGTCCGCGGTAGCGCCCGCCCATCACCGCCAGCCCCTGCGGCTGCCCGCGCCGGCGCAGGGTGCGCAGCCGCGCGGCCACCTCGGCGATGGCCTCGTCCCAGGAGACGGGCTTCCAGGCGCCGGAGCCGCGCTCCCCGTCGCGGCGCAGCGGCCCCCGGATCCGGTCGGGGTCGTAGAGGACCTGGAGCCCGTTCACGCCCTTCGGGCACAGGCCGCCCTGGTTCGTGGGGTAGTCGCGGTTGCCGGCGATCCGCACCGCCCGACCCTCGACCACGCGGACCACGATGCCGCAGCCCCCCTCGCACTGCATGCACACGCTGCGCAGGAAGCGCTCCTCCCCCGGCGGCGCCTTCTCCTGGCCCGGCAGCGTCGGCTGCTCGATCCAGTACTCCTCGGGGTAGCCGCGCTCCAGGGCCTTGCAGCCGGCCAGGCCCGCGGCCGCCCCGCCGCCGGCGGCCCGCATGAACGTGCGACGGGTGATGGTCATCGAGCCGGCCCTCCCCTAGCGATGACACCAGGCGCACTCGTTCTCGACGCCCAGCTTCTCGTGGCAGTCCATGCAGCCGTCCATGCTCAGGGCCTCCTCCACGGGTCGCTCCGGCGGCGCCGCCAGGCGGGCCATGTCGCCGTGGCAGGCGGAGCACTCGAGCTTGCCGAGCTCGGTGTGCCGGCGGTGCGAGAAGAAGACGTGCCGCGGCAGCCGGTAGACTCGCTTCCACTCCACCTCCCGGCCTTCCGCGCCGCGCCGGCGGAGGAGCTCGACGTGCCGGAGGGCGGCCGGGTTCTCGGTGACGTCGCCGGCGTGGCAGCCGAGGCAGAGGTCCACGCGCGGGATGCCGGCCTGCCGGTGGGTGTAGGCCCGCTCGTGGCAGGCGTCGCACTGCAGGCCGACGGAGCCCAGGTGGATCTGGTGGTTGAAGGGGATGGGCTGGACCACCGGCGGGTCGCCGCAGGCGAAGCCCAGGGCGGAGGCGAGGCAGGCGGCGAGGGTCCGGCTCACCGGGCCAGCTCCCGGCGCGGGGCGGAGAACGAGGCGGCGAGCTCGCGGCGGACGCGGCAGTCCGCGCAGAGGGCGCCGGCCGACGCGGCGCCGGCCGGCCGCCCGCAGGCCGCGCAGCGACGTCGCGCGGCCGTCGCCAGCGGAAGGCGGGGGACGGTCAGGAATGCCGAGGGCACCGGATCGCGGGCGGCCAGGGCGCGGCGGGGGCATCGGGCCATGCACGCGCCGCATCCCGTGCACCACAGCGGCCGGTGCAGGAGGGTCGCTCCGGCCGCGTCCTCCCGGAGCTCGAGCGCCTCGGTGGGGCAGAGCGCGGCGCAGGCGCCGCAGGCGTCGCAGGCGGGCGCGGCAGCGACCGCCCACAGGGACGCGGCGCCGGCGGCCACGAGCCGGGCGGCGGGTGCCCCGAGCCGCTCCAGGCAGGCGGCGAGCTGGCGGCGGCCGCCGGGCACCCGGCGGAGCGCGGCCGAGCGCGCCGGCTCCGCCGCCACCCGAGGCGGCGAGCGGCCCAGCAGCAGGAAGCGGCGGCGGCTTCCGGGCTCGAGACGCTTCCAGGAGCCCGGCGCGTGGACGAAGCGGATGGCCGTCCCGCGCCCGAACAGCTCGGCGAGGCGCCGCGCGCGCCGGGCCGCC
>DATBLK010000071.1:0-24882 GCA_036555405.1 Anaeromyxobacteraceae bacterium | reverse complement strand
GCTCCGGGTCGCGGGCGAGCACCGCCTCGAAGCGCGCCCGCGCCGCCTCGGGCCGTCCAGCGCGGAGCTCGGCCGTGCCCGGCCCCTGGCCGGTGGCGAGGCTCGCCACCACCGGGGCCGCGTCGGGCCGGCGCGCCGCGTCGGTCGCCTGGCCGCCGCAGGCGGCGACCAGTACCGAGAAACTCGCTGTAATTACGTGGGACTTCCTCATGGCGGTTCCCGCGGAGCGGGCGGCGCCGGAAGTGTAGCCACCCCCTGCCAGGCGATCAAGGAAGGGAATCCGGTGACGTCCGAATGTCTCATCCCATCCCCTCACCCCGGCCCTCTCCCCCTCCAGGGGGAGAGGAGACCGGGCCCCACTCACCCGGACCGCTGCTAGACTCCGCCGCCCATGCAGCGGGCGGCTTCGAGCGCGAAGGGGCCGCTGGCCCGGGTCGTCGACGGCGTGGCCGGGGGCGGCGAGGTCCACCTCGCCGGCCTGCGCGGCGCGGCTCGCGGCCAGGTCGCCCGCGCCCTCCTCGAGGCGGACCCGCGCCGCACCCTCCTGGCCGTGGCGCCGGGAGAGGACGAGGCCGACGCGCTCGCCCGCGACCTCGGCTTCTTCCTCGCGGGCCTCGCCTCCGGCGACGCGCCGGCGCTGGTGCGCCTCCCCACCGACCCGGTCCTCCCCTACGACGACCTCTCGCCCGACCGCGGCCTGGAGATGGAGCGCCTGGCGGCGCTCTGCCGCCTCCACCTCCACGGCCCGGCGGTGCGGGCGGCGGTGGTCTCGGCGCGCGGCCTGGCGCGGCGCGTGGTCCCGCGCGCCGCCCTGGAGCGGGCCGACGTCGTGGGCCCGGGCGTGGCCCTGGGGCGCGACCTCCTCGCCTCCCGGCTCGCCGAGCTCGGCTACGCCCGCGTGCCGCTGGTCGAGGACCCCGGCACCTTCGCCGTTCGCGGCGGCATCGTCGACCTCTGGAGCCCGCTCGACGGGCGGCCGGTCCGGCTCGAGTACTTCGGCGAGGAGATCGAGCGGGCCCGGGCCTTCGACCCGGACGGCCAGCGAAGCCTCGCCGACGTCCCGGCGGTGGTGCTCTGCCCGGCGCGCGAGGCGCTCTTCACCCCCGAGGGGAAGCAGGCGGCGCGCGCCGCGGTGCGCGACCTCGCCGAGCGGGTGGCCCGGCCCACCGCCCAGGTCCGCGAGCTGCTCGACCGCATCGAGACCGGTGCGCCGTTCTTCGGGATGGAGGCGCTGCTCCCGGCGTTCCACGCCGGCGGCCTCGTCCCGCTGGCCCGGCACCTGCCGCCGGGGGCGGTGGCGCTGGTCGACGACCCGGCGGGCGTCTCCGAGGCGCTCCGGGACCTCGAGCGCGACCTCGCCGCGCTCCACCAGGCGGCCGTCCGGCGGGATGAGCTGGCGCTGCCGCCGGAGGCCCACGCCCTCCCGGCCGCCGAGGCCGAGGCGCTGCTCGCCCGCATGCCCCGGGTCCTGGCCCACCGGGTGGCGCTGGGCACGGGCGAGCCGGTGCGGCTCGGCCACGGCGACACCTCCGGGCTCCGCGCCGAGATCGAGGCGGCCCGGGGCGGCGAGGGCGCGCTCGGGCCGCTCCTGCGCCGGCTCGACGACTGGCGGCGCCGGGGCCTGGCGGCGGTGGTGGCCTGCAGCACCCCGTCGGCCGCCGACCGGCTGCGCCGGCTCCTCGAGGAGCGGCGCGCGCCGGCCCGGAGCCACCCCGGGCCGCTCCCCGCCGACCCGCGCGCGCTCTACGACGCCGCGGTCCACGCCCACCTCCTGCCGGGCGAGATCACGCAGGGCTTCGTCGACGAGGCGGCCGGGCTGGCGCTCCTCTCGGACGAGGAGATCTTCGGGCGACGGGTCCGCAAGCGGGCGCGCCCGGCGCGCGTCGAGAACGCCTTCGCCGCGGAGTTCCGCGACCTCGAGGACGGCGACCTCGTGGTCCACCTGGAGCACGGCATCGCCCGCTACGGCGGCCTCACCAAAATGCAGGTGCGCGGCGTCGAGGGCGACTTCCTGGTGCTGGCCTACGAGGGGAAGGACCGGCTCTACCTGCCGGTGGCCAAGCTCCGCCAGGTGCAGAAGTTCGCCGGCGGCCCGCCGGAGACCGTGCGCCTCGACCGGCTCGGTGGCAGCTCCTTCGCGCTGCGCAAGGCGCGGGTGAAGGAGCACCTCCTCAAGATGGCCGCCGAGCTCCTCGACGTCTACGCCTCGCGCGCCGCCCAGCCGGGCCACCCCTTCGCCGAGCCCGACGAGAGCTTCCGCGCCTTCGAGGCCGAGTTCCCCTGGGAGCCCACCCCCGACCAGGCCCGGGCCATCGACGACGTCCTCGCCGACATGACGAAGCTCGCCCCGGAGCGAGCGGGGGGCCCGGGGGGGCCGGAATCGGCCCCCCCGCCTCCCATGGACCGGCTCGTCTGCGGCGACGTCGGCTACGGGAAGACCGAGGTGGCGATGCGGGCGGCGATGCTGGCCGTCCTCTCCCGCAGGCAGGTGGCGGTGCTCGTGCCCACCACCGTGCTGGCGGCACAGCACGAGCGCACCTTCCGCGAGCGCTTCCGCGGCTGGCCGGTGCGCGTCGAGGCGGTGTCGCGGATGAAGCCGCCGGAGGAGGTCCGCGCCGTCCTCCGGGACCTCGCCGCCGGCAAGGTCGACGTCGTCGTCGGCACCCACCGGCTCCTCGGCGCCGACGTCTCCTTCAAGGACCTGGGCCTGGTGGTCGTCGACGAGGAGCAGCGCTTCGGCGTGGCGCACAAGGAGCGGCTGAAGAAGCTTCGCCGCCTCGTCGACGTCCTCACCCTCACCGCCACCCCCATCCCCCGCACCCTGCACATGAGCCTGGCCGGGGTGCGCGACCTCTCCATCATCGCCACCCCGCCGGAGGACCGGCGCGCCATCCGGACCTTCGTGCTGAAGTTCGACCCGGCGGCGGTGGCCGAGGCCGTCCGCCAGGAGCTCCGCCGCGGCGGCCAGGTGTTCTTCGTCCACAACCGGGTCCGCTCCATGGGCGGGATGGAGAAGTTCCTCCGCGAGCTCGTGCCCGAGGCCCGCATCGGCGTGGCCCACGGCCAGATGGGGGAGGGAAGGCTCGAGGACGTCATGACCCGGTTCGTGAACCGGGAGCTCGACCTGCTCCTCTCCACCTCCATCATCGAGAGCGGGCTCGACATCCCCAGCGCCAACACCGTGGTCGTGAACCGCGCCGACCAGTTCGGCCTGGCGCAGCTCTACCAGATCCGGGGCCGCGTGGGCCGGAGCCGGGAGCGCGCCTACGCCTACCTCCTCGTCCCGGCGCGCCGGCCGGTGACGGCCGAGGGGGTGAAGCGGCTCGAGGCGCTGCAGCGCTTCAGCGAGCTCGGGGCCGGCTTCCAGATCGCGAGCCACGACCTCGAGATCCGCGGCGCCGGCAACCTCCTCGGCAAGGACCAGTCGGGCCACGTCGAGGCGGTGGGCTTCGACCTCTACGCCCAGCTCCTCGAGGAAGCGGTGCGCGAGAAGCGGGGCGAGCCGCCGCGCGCCGAGGAGATCGACCCGGACGTGCAGCTCCCGGTCCCGGCCTACCTCCCCGACGGCTACGTCCCCGACGTCCACCAGCGGCTCTTCCTCTACAAGCGCTTCGCCCAGGCCTCGAGCGACGAGGAGCTCGACGACCTGCGCGCCGAGATCCTGGACCGCTACGGCGAGGCTCCGCCCGAGCTCGACGCCCTGGGCGCGCTCATGGAGGTGAAGGTCCGGCTCCGGGCGCTGCGCGTCCGCGCGCTGGAGTCCGGCCCCGGCCGGCTCGTCTTCACCCTGGGCGAGGATGCGGCCCTCGACCCCGCGGCGCTCGCGAGCCTGGTGCAGTCGAGCCGCGGCGCGCTCCGGCTCACGCCCGACATGAAGCTGGTGGCCCACCTCGGCGAGGGCGGCCGGCCGGTCCCGCCCGAGGAGGCGCGGCGCCCCCGCCCCGGGCCGCCCCCCTCCCCCGCCGCCGAGGCCGCGGCGGGGATGGAGCTCCTCGCGGCCGCCCGGGCCCTGCTCGGCGACCTGGCCCGCTGCGCCCGGAAGGCGGCGTGAGGGGGCTCCCGTCTTCCTTGATCCCGGCCGGAGCTTGTGTTTCTGTTGGGCCGCCTCGGGGCCGTCCCGGAATGACCGGGGGGTCCCGTGGCGTCTTTTCCGGCGCCACCCGACCAGGACCAAAGAGGATTCCCGATGCGCAGAGTCACGTTCGCCCTCGCCCTCGCCCTCGCCGCCTCCGGCCTCGCCTGCGGGAAGGCGGGCGAAAAGAAGGGCCCGCTCGTCGCCGAGGGCAACGGCGTCGCCATCTCCGCCGCGGACTTCAAGGCGCGGATCGACGAGCAGTCCCCCTTCATCCGCTCGCGCTACACCACGCTGGAGCGGAAGAAGGAGTTCCTCGACAACCTCGTCCGCTTCGAGGTTCTCGCCAGGGAAGCGGAGCGGCAGGGGCTCGACAAGGACCCCGAGGTCCTCCTCACCGTGAAGCGGGTGATGGTGAACAAGCTGGTGCAGCGGGCCTTCGGCGACGCGCAGGACGCCGCCAGGTCCATCCCCGAGGCGGATCTCAAGAGCTACTACGACCAGCACCGGGACGACTACGTGAAGCCGCTGCGGCTGCGCTTCTACCACGTCCTGCTCAAGGCCCCGGCCCAGGGGGCGGAGAGGGCCAGGAAGCAGGCCGAGGCCAGGAAGCTCCTCGAGCGGGTGCGGGCCGAGGAGAAGAAGAACCCGGCCGCCTTCGTCGGCGTGGCCCGCGAGAAGAGCCAGGACGAGGCCACGAAGAACCTCGGCGGGGACCTCGGCTTCAAGAGCCGGGAGGAGCTGGAGAAGGTGCTGGGCAAGGCGGCCGCGGAGAAGGGGTTCGCGATGAAGGACGGGGAGGTCGGCGGTCCGTTCGAGTCGGCCCAGGGCCTCGTCCTCCTCAAGCTCGCCGGGCGGCAGGAGGCCATCGACCGCACCTTCGACCAGGTGAAGCCGGCCATCGCCCAGAAGCTCCAGCGGGAGCGCAAGACGAAGGAGTTCGAGGAGTTCCAGAAGAAGCTCCGCGAGGCAGCGCAGGTGAAGGTGAACGACGCGGAGCTCGAGAAGGTGGTGGTGGCGGCCGGTCCGCCCGTTCCCGGAGGGGCGCCGGGGATGATGCCGTCCCCGGCCTCGCCGCCGATGCGTCCGCCGATGCAGGCGCCGCCAGCGCCGGCGCCCGCCCGGAAGTGACGGCCGAAGGGGCCCGGTGTCGCCGCCGCGCGCGCTCCTCCTCCTCGCGGTCGCGCTCGCCGCATGCGGCCGCTGCGGCGGCGGCCCGGAGGCCGCCGCGGGGCCGAAGCCGGTGGCGCTGGTGAACGGGGAAGCCATCTCCCCGGACATGCTGCGCCGCGAGCTCGCCCTGGGGCGCGCCGGCGGCGACGGAGAGGCGCCGACGCCGGTGGTGCGGCGCCGGGTGCTCGACGACGCCGTGGACCGGCTCCTCCTCCTCCAGGAGGCGCGGGCCAAGGGCGTGACCGTCGCCGCCGAGGACGTGGAGCGCGCCATGGCGCGCACCCGCGCCGACTACCCCGGCACCCACTTCGACGACCTCCTCGCCCAGGAGAAGCTCTCGGCCGCCGAGGTTCGCGCCCAGCTCCGGGAGCGGCTCACCGTGGAGCGGCTCCTCGTCGCCCAGGCCCTGCAGCAGGTCTCGGTGACCGACGCGGACCTGCGCCGCCACTACGACGAGCACGGGGCCGAGTTCGACGAGCCGGCGCGGGTGCGGGCGCGGCAGGTCGTGCTCCGGACCCGGGAGGAGGCGGCCAAGGTGCGCGACGAGCTCCGGCGCCGCCCCCAGAGCTTCCCCGAGGTGGCGCGGCGCGCCTCCATCGCGCCCGAGGGCCAGAACGGCGGCGACCTCGGATTCTTCGGAAAGGGCTCGGGGATGCCCGAGGTCTTCGACGTCTGCTTCCGCCTGCCGCTCAACCACGTCAGCGAGGTCACGCCCTCGCCGTACGGCTTCCACGTGTTCCAGGTCACCGAGCGGAGGCCGGCGGCGCGCCGTCCCTTCGACGAGGCGCGCGCCGGCATCCGCGAGCGGCTGCTGCGCGAGGCGAGGGCCCGCGCCCAGGAGGAGTACCTCGCGGGCCTGCGGCGCCGCGCCACCATCCAGGTCGACGAGAAGGCGCTCGCCTCCCTCGCGCCCTGATTCCCCAGGCCATGCGGGACATCCCATGCTGACTGCCCTCCTCGCCGCGGCGCTCCTCGCCCCGGCCCCCGCGCCCGCGGGGACGGTCCTCAACCGCGTCGCCGCCGTCGTGAACGGCGAGGTCGTCACCTTGAAGGAGCTGCGCGACCGCGCCGCCCCGGAGCTCCGCGCCCTCGATGCCAGGACGGCGGGGCCGGAGCGGGAGCAGGTCCGGGCGCAGCTCCTCAAGCAGGTCCTCGAGGCCGTCGTCGCCGAGCGGCTCCTCGACGCGCAGGTGAAGGACCTCCAGGCCGAGGCCACCGAGGCCGAGATCGACGAGGCCATCGACGGCATCAAGAAGCGCGAGCGCATCGACGACGCCTCGCTCGACCGCGCCCTTGCCGAGCAGGGGCTGGACCGGGCCGCCTTCCGGAAGCAGACGAAGCGGAGCCTGGAAGCGCGCAACGTGCTCCGGCTCCGCGTCGGCTCCAAGATCCGCGTCACCGACGAGGACGTGCGGAACCACTACCAGCAGCACCAGAAGGAGTACCTCTCCGGCGTGGAGCTGCGGGTGCGCCACGTCTTCCTGCAGCTCCCGGCCGGCGCCCCGGCCGCCGAGGAGGCGCGGGTGCGGACCCGCGCCGAGCAGCTGGTGGCCCGGCTCCGGGCCGGCGCGGACTTCGCGCGCCTCGCCCGCGAGGTGTCGCAGGGGCCGAGCGCCGCCGACGGCGGCGACCTCGGCTGGCTGGCCCGCGGCGTGGTCCAGCCCGAGGTGGAGCGGGCCGCCTACGGGCTCCGGGACGGCGAGGTCTCGGACCCGGTCCGCACCCGGAACGGCTTCCAGATCCTGAAGGTCGAGGCCCGCCGCGGCGGCGCGGTGCGCCCCTTCGACGAGGTGAAGGAGCTCATCCGCGACCGGCTGACGAACGACCAGGTGGACTCCTACACCCACCAGTACGTGGCCGAGCTCCGGAGGGACGCGGTGGTGGACGTCCGGCTTCCCGGGCTCGCGAACTGACCGGCGGCGGGGTGATCCGGCTCGCGGTCAGCATGGGCGACCCCTCGGGCGTGGGCGCGGAGCTCGTCGCCAGCGCCCTCGCCTCGCGGCCCGCGCTCCGCCTCGCGCCCTTCGTCTTCGGCGACCCCGGGGCCTTCGCGGCCGCGGCGCGGCGGGCCGGCCTCCGGCTCCCGGTGGTCGAGCCGGGCGCGCCCCTGCCGGCGGGAGGCGCCCTGGTCGCCGTCACCCGCCTCCCGGCCCGCGACCGGAGCCCGGGCCGGCCCTCGGCGCGCGGCGGCGCGGCGCAGCTCGCCTACCTCGAGGCCGCCTTCGCGGCGGTCGCGGCGGGCCGGTGCGACGCGCTCTGCACCGCGCCGGTCTCCAAGGCGCAGGTGCAGCGCGCCCTCCCCGGCTTCGTGGGCCACACCGAGTGGCTCGAGGACCGCTGCCGGAGGGGACGGGCGGTCATGCTCCTCGCCGCCCGGCGCCTGCGGGTGGCCCTGGCGACGAACCACCTGGCGCTGGCGCGCGTGCCCCGCGCCCTCACCGCGGCGCGGGTCCTCGAGACGCTTCGGGTGGCCGACCGCGGCCTGCGCCTCGACTTCGGCCTCCGCGCCCCGCGCCTGGCGGTCTGCGCGCTGAACCCGCACGCCGGGGAGCAGGGAGCCTTCGGCTCCGAGGAGGCGCGGGTGCTGGCGCCGGCCCTGGCCCGGGCCCGGCGCCGCGGCATCCGAGCCTCCGGGCCGTGGCCGGCCGACTCGGTCTTCGCCCGGGCGGCCGCGGGCGAGTTCGACGCCGTGGTGGCCCTCTACCACGACCAGGGGCTCATCCCGGCGAAGCTCCTCGACGCCGTGACCGGCGACCCGGCCGTGAACGTGACGCTCGGGCTCCCGGTGGTGCGCACCAGCCCCGACCACGGCGTGGCCTACGACCTCGCCGGGACCGGCCGGGCGAGCGCGGCGAGCACCCGCGAGGCGCTGCGCCTGGCCGCCGAGATCGCGCAGCGAAGGCGCCGGGCGGGGTGACGGTCCTCCGCCCCCTCACCCGCGAGTGAAGGGGCGGATCCGCCCCTCACCCCGGGGCGTTGCCATCGAAGGCGAGCCGCCCTCTCCCCGGCTGGTACCAGGCTGGTACCGGGGAGAGGGCATCCGGGCGCCCCCGCGTCTAACCCCCGTGGCCGGAGCGCCGCACGGCCCGTTCAGACGTTGAACTTGAAGTGGATGACGTCGCCGTCCTGGACGACGTACTCCCGCCCCTCGACGCGGAGGAGCCCCTTCTCCCGCGCCGCCGCCTCGCCCCCCAGCGCCACCAGGTCCTGCCAGCCGATCACCTCGGCCTTGACGAAGCCCTTCTCGAAGTCGCTGTGGATGGCGGCGGCCGCCTGCGGCGCCAGCGCGCCCTTCCGCACCGTCGAGGCGCGGCACTCGTGGGGACCCACCGTGAAGAAGGTGAGGAGGCCGAGGAGGCGGTAGCCGGCGTGGACGAGCCGCTCCAGCCCGGGCTCCGCCAGCCCCAGGCTGTCGAGGAAGGCCTGGCGCTCCTCCGCGGGAAGCTCGGCGATCTCGGCCTCGACCTTGCCGCAGACCACGACGGCCTCGGCCCCCTCGGCCGCGGCCATCCGGCGCACGGCCTCGACGCGCGCCTCGCCCGGGTCGGCGAGCTGCCGCTCGTCCACGTTGGCGACGTAGAGCACCGGCTTCCCGGTGAGGAGGAAGAGGTCGGCGACCGCGGCCCGGTCCTCGGCGGAGAGGCCCTGTAGCCGCACCGGCTTCCCGGCCTCCAGGCCCGCCTTCACCCGGTCGAGCGCCCCGAGCTCGTGCCGCGCCTGCTCGCCGGGCTTCCCCGGCGCCTTGGCGGACTTCTGCGCCCGCTCGATCCGCCGCTCCAGCGACTCGAGGTCCTTCAGCATGAGCTCGGTCTCGACGACGTCGCGGTCCCCGCGGGGGTCCGGGCCTCCGCCGACCCGGGCGACGTCCGGATCGTCGAAGCAGCGGAGCACGTGGGCCACGGCGTCGACCTGGCGGATGTGGGAGAGGAACTGGTTCCCCAGCCCCTCGCCCTTCGAGGCGCCGGAGACGAGCCCGGCGATGTCCACGAACTCGATGGTCGTGAAGGTGGACTTCTCGGGGCGGAAGATGGCCGCGAGCCGCGCCAGCCGGTCGTCCGGGACGGGGACCACGCCGACGTTCGGCTCGATGGTGCAGAAGGGATAGCTCGCCGCCTGGGCCTTGGCGGCGCCGCACAGGGCGTTGAAGAGCGTGGACTTCCCCACGTTGGGGAGACCGACGATGCCGATGGCGAGAGCCACTCCCGGAGATTCTAGGCCTTGGGCAGCTGCTCCACGTACTCCTCGGCGAGCGCCCGGTGGGTCTTCTCGTCCACCGCCTGGGGGATGAGCCTCTTCGCGACCTCGATGGCCATGTCGGCCACCTGACCCCGCAGCTCCGCCACCGCCTTGGTCCGCTCCTCCTGGATCTGCTCGCGGGCCGAGGCGACGAGCTCGTCGGCGTCCTTGCGCGCCCGGGCGGTGAGCTCCTGGCGCAGCTTCTCGACCTCGGCCTGCGAGCGCTTGGCGAGATCGGACGCCTCCCGCTGCGCCTGCGCCAGCGAGGCCTTCTGCTCGGCGAGCATCCGCTCCGCCTCGGCCCGCTCCTTCTTCGCCTGGTCGATGGCGTCGCGGATGGTCCTCTCGCGCTCGTCGAGCATCCTCACGATGGGGCCGAAGGCGAACTTCGCCAGGACCCCGATGAGCACGAGGAAGGTGATGGCGGTCCACAGGGTGAGGCCGGGGTTCAGCTCCATGATCCCGGCGGCGATCACCGGCGCGGCGAAGGCGTTCATCGGGCGGCTCCGGAAGGCAGGCTCGGCGGGGCGCCCGGCTACTTGATGGCGAGGAGCAGGCACACCACGATGGCGAACAGCGTGGCGCCCTCGATGAGGGCCGCGGCGATGATCATCGAGGTGCGGATGTCGCCGAGCGCGGTGGGCTGGCGCGCCGAGCCCTCCATCGCCGCGGCGCCGAGGCGCCCGATGCCCAGGCCCACGCCGATGACGGCCATGCCGGCGCCGAGGCCGGCCGCGAGGTACGCGAGTGCGGTGCTGTTCATGACTGCGGTGTCTCCTCTCTTGCGGGGCGGATTGGGGACGGGCCGCCGGAACCCGGTTGGTGGGGGAACCTCAGTGCGCGCCGCCGTGGGCCGCGGGCCCGCCGTGGGCCGCGGCGCCGCCGTGCCCCTCGTCGGCCCCGTGCTCCTCGCCGTGGGCGTGGGCCAGGCCCGCGCCGATGAAGAGCGCCGACAGCATCGTGAAGATGTAGGCCTGGACGAAGGCGACGAAGAGCTCGAGCAGGAAGATGGCCAGCGCCAGCGCCACCGACACCGGCGCCACGAAGACCGAGATGGCGAAGATGAGGCCCAGCAGGGCCAGGATGACGAAGTGGCCGGCCACCATGTTCGCGAAGAGACGGACGGTGAGGGCGAAGGGCTTCGTGAACAGGCCCAGGATCTCCACCGGGATCATGATGGGCCAGAGCCACGCCAGCGAGGGCGGGACCCCGCCGGTGAGGTGCTTGAGGAAACCGCCGATCCCCTGGGCGCGGATGGCCGCGTACTGGGTGATGACGAAGGTGAAGAGCGCCAGCGCCACCGTCACCGAGAGGTTGGCGGTGGCGGTGGCCATCCAGGGCACGAGCCCGAGGAGGTTCATGAAGAGGATGAAGAAGAAGGCGGACGCCAGATAGGGGACGAAGCGGTCGGCGTCCTTCCGGCCCATGTTCTGCACGGCGATGTCGCGGACGAACTGCACCAGCAGCTCGAAGAAGTTGTAGAGCCCCCTGGGCACGACGGCGCGGCGCCGGGTCGCGAGCAGGACCAGGAGGACGAGCAGGAGGCCGGCGATCCACATCATCACCACGTGCTTCGAGGGCGTCATGTCGAGCGACAGGCCGCCGAGGCGCAAGGTCCAGCCTCCGGTGGCCTCCCGAAGGTCGATCTCGCAGGTCCAGCGGAAGCCGCCGCCGCAGTAGCCGGGGTACTCGAGGACGTAGCCGTTGGCCACGTGGTGCATCATCGTCTCGGGGAGGGTCGCCTGGCCGTGGCCGCCGTGCGCCGGCGGCGCGGCGTCGTGGGCCGGGGCGTGCTGGCCGAGGGCGAGCCCGAGCGCCAGGGCGGCGAGCGTCATGCCGGGCTCCCGGCGCGGCGACCGAGGGCGTGCACCAGTCCGCCCTCGATGGCGACGAAGGCGAAGTAGGGGACGAAGAAGGCGACGACGAAGGCGACGACGCTCCCCCCGGCGCGGTGGACGTGCAGGAGGCCGAGCGCCACCAGGACCAGGCGCACGAGGAACATCGCGACGAAGACCGCGAGCGCGCGCTGCAGCGGTTTCGAGGG
Source organism: Anaeromyxobacteraceae bacterium (assembly GCA_036555405.1). Taxonomy (GTDB): domain Bacteria; phylum Myxococcota; class Myxococcia; order Myxococcales; family Anaeromyxobacteraceae; genus DATBLK01. The sequence goes on along the minus strand of DATBLK010000071.1, from coordinate 13,357 downwards.
CGACCGGGCGAAGGCGCGGAAGGCGGCGAGCGAGGCCAGGGCGGTGCCCGCGGCGATGCCCGACCCGAGGAGCGCCGCCGGCGAGGCCGGGCCGGCGAGGAGCGCGGCCGAGAGGGCCAGGGCGGCGACCAGGACGGCGAGGAGGAAGTGGCGCGTCACTTTTTCAGCACCGTCCTGAAGAAGGCAATGAAGCCACCCGTCATCCCCACCGCAGCGCCCAGCAGCAGCATCCACGGCACCCGGTGCCCGAGCTTCCTGTCGCCCCAGTAACCCAGCGCCGCGAAGAGCCCGACCGCGGCGACGAGCTGCGTCGAGGCCGCGATGAGCGGGGCCGCCTTCCGGTAGGCCACCGCCATGTTCGAGAGCCCGTCCTCCTGGTCCCGGCGCTCTCGATCGCTCGGGTCCTTCACGGGACCTCCGCACACCCTCGCGCTCGGGAAATCCCGAGGGTTTTCCAGGGCCGAGGGGCGATGCGGTTTAGCATGCGCCCCCGGTCCCGTCAATGGTTCGCGACCATTTCGGGTCGATCGGAGCGCCGCGGCGGCCTCCTCGTCCCGGCGGGGGCTCACGCCCCGGAGAAGGCCTCCCGCGCGGCGGCCACCGTCCTCTCGACGTCCTCCTCGGTGTGGGCCAGCGAGACGAAGGCCGCCTCGAACTGCGACGGCGGCAGGTAGATGCCGCGCGAGAGCATCGCGTGGAAGAAGCGGCCGAAGCGCCGGGTGTCGCTGCGCCGCGCGCTCGCCGCGTCGAAGACCGGATCGGGCGTGAAGAAGACGGTGAGCATCGAGCCGACGCGGTTCACCTGCACCGCCGCGCCGGCGTCGCGCGCTGCCTCGGCGAGGCCGGCGGCGAGCCGGGCCGAGAACGCCTCGAGCCTCTCGTAGGCGGCGGGGGCGAGCCGGGCGAGCGTGGCCGCGCCGGCCGCCATCGCCATCGGGTTTCCCGAGAGCGTTCCCGCCTGGTAGACCGGGCCGGCGGGCGCGATCCGCGACATCACGTCGGCGCGGCCGCCGAAGGCGCCGACGGGGAGGCCTCCGCCGATGACCTTGCCGAAGGTGACGAGGTCGGGGCGCAGGCCGTAGAGCCCGCAGGCGCCGCCCGGCGCCAGGCGGAAGCCGGTCATCACCTCGTCGACCACCAGGAGCGCGCCGTGCCTGCGGCAGACGGCCTGGAGCCCCTCGAGGTAGCCGGGGCGGGGCACGAGCACGCCCATGTTGCCCACCACCGGCTCGGTGATGACGGCGGCGATGGACCCTCCCCGCTCGGCGAAGAGCCGCTCCACGGCGGCGAGGTCGTTCCAGGGAAGGGTGAGGGTGTGGCGCGCGAGGTCGGCGGGCACCCCGGGCGAGTCGGGCAGGCCCAGCGTCTCCACCCCCGAGCCGGCCTTCACCAGGAGCGAGTCGCCGGCCCCGTGGTAGCAGCCGTCGAACTTCAGCAGGTCGTCGCGGCCGGTGAAGCCGCGCGCCAGCCGGATGGCGGCGGTGGTGGCCTCGGTGCCCGAGGAGCAGAAGCGCATCCGCTCCAGCCAGGGCATCCGCGCCTGGACGAGCTCGGCGAGCGCGATCTCGCGCGGCGACGGGGCGCCGAAGGAGGAGCCGGCCTTCATCGCCTCCTGGACCTCGCGCATGACCTCGGGCTGGCAGTGGCCGAAGATGAGGGGGCCCCAGGAGCCGACGTAGTCGAGGTACTCGTTGTGGTCGACGTCCCAGATCCGCGAGCCGCGGCCGCGGGCGATGAACAGGGGCGTGCCCCCCACCCCGCGGAAGGCGCGCACCGGGCTGTTCACGCCGCCGGGGAAGAGCTCCTGCGCCCGCGCGAACAGCTTCTCCGAGTTGGTCGTGGTCATGGCTCCCTCTGCCGCTCTCCGGGCTGCTGGTAGTCGAGGGCCGCGGCCCGGTCGCCGGGCCGCACCGGCCGCGCCGCCTCCTGGCGCCGCCGCACCGACTCCACGTTCATGTGCACGGCCTCGGGGTTCGGGTGGGCGGGCAGCGCCCGGGCGTAGAGCTCGATGGCCCGGTCGAGGCAGCTCTCGCGCCCGCACCGCTCCAGCGGCCCGCGCTGCGCGTAGAGGTGGGCCATCGCCTCCAGGGCGCGCGCCGCCAGCGCCGGCGGCGGGCCCCGGTCGAGGAGCGCCTGGAAGGCGCGCAGCGCCTCCTCGGGGCGGCCCTCGAGCGCCCAGGCCTGACCGGCGAGCATCTGGGCCTCGTCGGCCTCCGGGCTCCGCGGCCAGCGCTCCCGGAGGATGCGGGCCTCGGTGCGCGCCTGCTCGGTGTTCTTGAGCTCGAGGTAGCCGCGCGCGACCTGGAGCTGGTAGCGCGGCGCCAGCGGCGACGGGCCGGCGGCGATCTCGGCCCACTGGGCGATGGCGCCGATGCGGTCGCCGAGCCGGTCGCGGAAGATGTCGCCGATGGTGGCGCGGGCCTGCCAGGCCTCGTCGGTCCCGGGGTAGAGGGCGGCGAGGCGCCGGTAGTAGGCGAGCGCTCCCTGGAAGTCGCCGAGCTCGAGGTAGGAGACGTCGGCGGCGGAGCGGAGCGCGCGCAGGCGGAGGTCGGCCTCGCCGGCCGGCAGCCGGCCCTCGCCGAGCTCGGCGAGGATCTCGCGGTAGAGGGCCAGCGCCTCCCGCGGCCGGCCCGCGTGGCGCAGGGCGTTGGCCTCGTCGGCCTTCCGCGACGGCCCGGTGCAGGCCGCCGCGGCGGCGAGGAGCGCGGCCGCGACCAGGCGGCCCGTCACCCGCCCTCCCCGCCCTCCGGCCCCTCGCCCCCGCCGTCCGCCCCCTCCGGCTCGTCGACCTCGGCGCCGCCGTTGGCCACGCCGGCCTCCTCCGCCTCCTGGCCGGTCTCCGCCACCCGCGCCGCCGCCACCACCTGCTCGCCGGGGCCCTCGACGGCGATGAGCCGGACGCCCTGGGTGTTCCGGCCGATGACCGAGATCTGCGCCGCGCGCATGCGGATGAGCATGCCCTTGTTGGTGATGAGCATGATCTGCTCGGCGTCGAGGACGCGGAGGGCCGCCACCACCGGGCCGTTCCGCTCGGTGGTCTTGATGGTGATGATGCCCTTTCCGCCGCGGGTCTGCGTCCGGTACTCGCCGAGCTCGGTGCGCTTGCCGTAGCCGTTGGCCGTCACCGTGAGGATGGCGGGCGCCGGCGCCCCCTCGCGCTCCGGGGCCAGGACGTCGGCCGAGACCACCTCGTCGCCCGCCTCGAGGGTGATCCCCTTCACGCCGTAGGCGCCGCGCCCCATGGGCCTCACGTCCGCTTCCTCGAAGCGGATGGCCATCCCCTGCGCGGTGGAGAGGAGCACGTGGCTCCGCCCGCCGGTGAGCCGGGCGGCGATGAGCCGGTCGCCCTCCTCGATGGAGAGGGCGATGATGCCGGCGGCCCGCGGGCGGCTGAAGGCGTCGAGGCGCGTCTTCTTGATGAGGCCGTTGCGGGTGGCGAGGAAGACGCACTGCGTCCCCTCGGCCTCGGCGCGCTCCTCGCCCTCGGCCTCGCCCTCGTCCCCGGCGGGCGGGTCGGGGAGGCGGCGCACCGGGAGGACGGCGGCCATCTTCTCGTCCTGGGCGAGCTGCACCAGGTTCACGACGGGCTTGCCGCGCGCCGCCCGGCCGGCCTGCGGGATCTCGTGGACCTTGAGCCAGTAGACCCGCCCCCGGTCCGAGAAGACGAGCAGGTAGGAGTGGGTCGAGGCCACGAAGAGGCTCTCGACGAAATCCTCCTCGCGGGTCGCGGCGCCGGTCTTGCCGCGCCCGCCGCGCCGCTGCGCCCGGTAGCTGGAGACGGCGTTCCGCTTCACGTAGCCGAGGTGCGAGACGGTGACCACCATCTCCTCCTCGGCGATGAGGTCCTCGGCGGCCAGCTCGGCGGCCTCGCCCTGGATCTCGGTGCGCCGCGGGTCGCCGAAGAGCTGCTTCACCTCGCGGAGCTCGGCCACCACCACCTCGAGGAGGATCTTCTCCGAGGAGAGGATGTCTCGAAGTCGGGCGATGAGCTTCTGGACCTCGGCGATCTCGTCCCGGATCTTCTGGCGCTCCAGGCCGGTGAGCCGCTGCAGCTGCATCTCGAGGATGGCCTTGGCCTGGACGTCGGAGAGGCCGAAGCCCTGCATCAGGCCGTCGCGCGCCACCTCGCGGTCCTTGGCCTTCTTGATGAGCTCGATGATCGCGTCGATGTGGTCGAGGGCGATCTGGAGCCCGAGGAGGACGTGCTCGCGGGCCCGCGCCTGCTTCAGCTCGCAGCGGGTGCGGCGGGTGACCACGTCGCGGCGGTGGGCCAGGAAGCGGTCGAGGAGGTCGCGCAGGCCCAGGGTGCGGGGCTGGCCGCCGTCGATGGCCAGCAGGGTCACGCCGAAGCCGGTCTGCATGTCGGTGTGGGCGTGGAGGTTGTTCAGCACCACCTGCGCCACCGCATCGCGCTTCAGCTCGATCACGATCCGCATCCCCTCGCGCGACGACTCGTCGCGGAGGTCGGCGATGCCCTCGATCTTCCGGTCGCGCACCAGGTCGGCGATGCGCTCGACGAGCCGGGCCTTGTTCACCTGGTAGGGGATCTCGGTGACGACGATGGCCTCGCGCTCGGTCCTGGGGTGGACCTCGACGGCCGCCCGGGCCCGCACCACGATCGTGCCGCGGCCGGTCTCGTAGGCCTGGCGGATGCCCTCCCGGCCCAGGATGACCCCGGCGGTGGGGAAGTCCGGGCCGGGGACGAAGCGCATGAGGTCCGCCACCGTGGCCCGGGGGTTCTCGGCGAGGTGGATGGCGGCGTCCACCACCTCGCCCATGTTGTGGGGCGGCACGTTGGTGGCCATGCCCACCGCGATGCCGGAGGACCCGTTCACGAGGAGGTTGGGGAAGCGGGCCGGCAGCACCACCGGCTCGACGGTCGAGTCGTCGAAGTTCGGCGACCACCCCACGGTCTCCTTGTCGATGTCGGCGAGGAGCCAGTCGGCGAGCTTCTCCAGCCGGCACTCGGTGTAGCGGTAGGCCGCCGCCGGGTCGCCGTCCACCGAGCCGAAGTTCCCCTGGCCGTCGATGAGCGGGTAGCGGAGGTTCCACTCCTGGGCCAGGCGAACCAGGGCGTCGTAGACCGAGGCGTCGCCGTGGGGGTGGTACTTCTTCAGCACCTCGCCGACGACGCCGGCGCACTTCGAGTAGCGCTTGCCGGCGTGCAGCCCCTCGGTGTGCATCGCGTAGAGGATGCGGCGGTGCACGGGCTTGAGGCCGTCGCGGACGTCGGGCAGCGCCCGCCCGACGATGACCGACATCGAGTAGTCGAGATACGACCGGCGCATCTCGTCCTCGATGGCCACCTGGGCGCGGTGGCCGTCGCCGCCCTGCGTCGAGGGCGGCTCGGGAGGAGGCGGCGGGAGGATCTCGTCGGGCATGCTTCGGGCTCGGGAAAAGGGGCTTTCCCGGTGCTCGCGGCCGTTCGTCCGGGAGCCTCATTTCTAGCTTTATCCCCCTGAATATTCAAGGGCTTTTGTCGAGGACCGGATCGCGTTTCCGCAGCAATTTCGGCCGCTCAGGGGGACGGGGGCCCGGGCCGGGTGCCAGGCTGCGCCCAGGGCTGTCCCGCGAGCGCGCGGTCGACGAGCGCGCGGACCTCGCCGGCATTGCGCGGGTCGACCTCCCCGTGCACCGCCCGCGAGAACAGGAGCTCGCCGCTTCCCAGGTCCCATAGCTCGAGGATCACCTCGATCTCCTCGCCGTCGAAGAAGCCGCGCTCCGCGAGCCGCCGCTCGAAGGTGGGCTGCACCGGCTCCACCGGCGCGGGCAGCTGGACGTCGATCTGGAGGCCGCCCGAGACGAAGCCGCCCGCGCGCGCCGGCCGCGAGGCGGAGACGCCGTCGCGCGGGGGCGCGGGCGTGGCCCCTCCGGGGAACGGCGCGCCGGCCCGGGGAGGCGCCGAGGCGACGCGGCCGGCTCCTCCGGCGGTCCCGCGGACCGGCGCCGGGGCCGCCTTGCCGGCGCCGCCCACGGCCGGCACCCGCCCGCCGCCCTTGCCGCTGGCGGCGGCGAGCACGACCACGACCGCCGCGACCAGGACGAAGATCCCGGTCATCACCGCGACGCGCGAGGAGCGGCGGCCCTCGGTCTGCGCCAGGCCCTGGGCCCGCACCGTCAGCACGGCGTCGGCCTCCGCCGCCGGGGCGAAGCCTCGCCCCTCGAGCGCCGCCGCCAGGGCCTTCTCCGCCTCGGCCACCGCGCGCTCGCGCTCCGGCTCGGAGACGCCGCCCGCTCCCTCCACCCAGAGGTCGAGCAGCGGCCGCTCGAGCGCCACGGCGGGGGCGACCTCCGGCTCCGGCGGGGCGGCCGCGCCGCGGACCTGCACCGCGGCACAACCGTAGAAGAAGAGCGTCGCGAGGGCGATGGGCGCTGGCCGCATGGTGGACCCCCCCGCCGGCGGGGAGCAACGGGCGTGCCCCTGCGAAGCCCGCGAAAGGGCTGGACTCCCGGCGTGCCGCGGCGGCACGCGTGCCGCGGCTACCCTGCGACCGAGATGCGGGCGGCGGCGCGCTTCACGCGGGCCGACTCGACGGCGTGGTTCTCGTCCTGCTCGGTCATCCTTCGGAGCCGCTCGTTGGCGTCCTCGAAGGCGCGCCGCGCCCGGTCGACGTCGATCTCGTCGCGGATCTCGGCGGTGTCGGCGAGGACGATGACCCGGTCTTCCACCACCTGGAGGAAGCCCCCGCCGACGGCGTAGTGCGTCTCCTCGCCGCCCGAGACGACGGTGAGCCGGCCCGGGTCGAGCGCGGAGAGGAAGGGCGTGTGGCCGCGGCGCACGCCGAAGCCACCCCCGGCGCCGGCGGCCCGGACCTCGTCGCACTCCATGCGGGCGACGCGCCTCTCGGGGGTGACGATCTCGAGCTGCAGCGCCATGGGCTACCCCGCCGCCAGCTTCTGCGCCTTCTCCATCGCCTCCTCGATGCCTCCCACCATGTAGAACGCCTGCTCCGGGAGCTCGTCGTGCTTGCCCTCGACGATCTCCTTGAAGCCGCGGATGGTGTCCGGGAGCTTCACGTACTTGCCGGGTTGCCCCGTGAAGGTCTGCGCCACGAAGAAGGGCTGGGAGAGGAAGCGCTGGATCTTCCGGGCCCGGGCCACGACGAGCTTGTCGTCCTCGGAGAGCTCGTCCATGCCGAGGATGGCGATGATGTCCTGGAGGTCCTTGTAGGTCTGCAGGGTCTCCTGGACCTGGCGCGCCACCTGGTAGTGCTCGACGCCGACCACCAGCGGGTCGAGGATGCGCGAGGTGGAGTCGAGCGGGTCCACCGCCGGGTAGATGCCGATCTCGGTGAGCTTGCGGGAGAGCACCGTGGTGGCGTCGAGGTGGGCGAAGGCCGTGGCCGGCGCCGGGTCGGTGAGGTCGTCGGCGGGCACGTAGATGGCCTGCACCGAGGTGATGGCGCCCTTCTGCGTCGAGGTGATGCGCTCCTGGAGCTCGCCCATCTCGGTGGAGAGGGTCGGCTGGTAGCCCACGGCGCTGGGGATGCGGCCCAGGAGCGCCGAGACCTCGGAGCCCGCCTGGGTGAAGCGGAAGATGTTGTCGATGAAGAGGAGGATGTCCCGTCCCTCGTCGTCGCGGAAGTACTCGGCGATGGCCAGCGCCGAGAGGCCCACCCGGGCCCGAGCCCCGGGCGGCTCGTTCATCTGCCCGTAGACCAGGGCGCACTGGCTCTTGCCGAGGTCGTCCTTGTTGATGACGCCCGACTCCATCATCTCGTGGTAGAGGTCGTTCCCCTCGCGGGTGCGCTCGCCCACGCCGGCGAACACCGAGAAGCCGCCGCGCTCCTGGGCCACGTTGCGGATGAGCTCCTGCAGGAGGACGGTCTTCCCCACGCCGGCGCCGCCGAAGAGGCCGATCTTGCCGCCGCGGAGGTAGGGGGCGAGCAGGTCGACGACCTTGATGCCGGTCTCGAAGGCCTCGATCTTCACGTTCTGGTCGGTGAGGCTCGGCGCCGGCCGGTGGATGGGCCGGAACATCGTGGCGTTCACCGGGCCGCGCTCGTCCACCGGCTCGCCGATGACGTTGAGGATCCGGCCCAGCACCTCCTTGCCCACCGGCATGCTGATGGGGGCGCCCGTGCTCCGCACCGGCATGCCGCGCACCAGGCCGTCGGTGGAGTCCATGGCCACGCAGCGGGCGGTGTTCTCGCCGAGGTGCTGCGCCACCTCGACGACCAGGTTCTCCCTGCGCTCGTCGATGGCGGGGTTCGTCAGCGCCAGGGCGGTGTAGATCTCCGGCAGGGCGCCGGGCGGGAACTCGACGTCCACCACCGGGCCGATGACCTGCGTGATCCTGCCGTTCGGGGTCTGGGTCTGGGGCATGCCTTCCTTCCGGCGGGGGACCGGCCCCCGCCTATTTCAGGGCCTCGGCGCCGCTCACGATCTCCATGAGCTCCTTGGTGATGTAGGCCTGTCGCGCCCGGTTGTACTGGAGGGTCAGGGCGGCGATGAGCTCGCCGGCGTTCTTCGAGGCCGACTCCATCGCCGTCATCCGGGCCCCGTGCTCGCTCGCGGCCGAGTCGAGGAGCGCGCGCCAGACCTGCACGTCGAGGTGGCGGGGCACGAGGTTCTCGAGGAGCTGCCGCCGCTCGGGCTCGTAGAGGAAGTCGACGCCCGCCGCGGCCGGGGCCGGTCCGGTGTCCACCGGGAGGAGCTGCTTCAGCGCCACCTTCTGCGCGATGGCGCTCTTGAACTCGTTGAAGAGCAGGTGGACCGCGTCCACCTCGCCGGCGAGGAAGCGCGCCGCGTACTCCGCGGCGATCTCGTGGGCCTTCTCGAAGGTGAGCTCGGCGTGGACGCCGGTGAAGTCCTTGCGGATGGGGAGCCTGCGGGCGCGCAGGAACTCCCGCCCCTTGCGCCCGATGGTGGAGAGCAGCACCTTCTCGTAGCGGTCGGCGCTCTCGACGATGAAGCGCTGGGCGCGGCGGCCGACGTTGGAGTTGAAGCCCCCGGCGAGGCCCCGGTCGCTGGTGATGACCACCAGCTCGGCGACCTTGCCGCCGGGCCGCGGGTCGAGCAGCGGGTGGGCCTGCGCGTCCTCGGCGGCGGCGCGCTCCGCGATGCGGGCCAGGGCCTGCTCCAGGAGCTGGGCGTAGGGCCGCGCGCGGGTGATGGCCTCCTGGGCGCGGCGCAGCTTCGCCGCGGCCACCATCTTCATGGCCTTGGTGATCTGCTGGGTGCTCTTCACCGAGCCGATGCGGCGCCGGATGTCGCGGAGCGAGGGCACGGTCGTCCCGGGCTACTTCGCCTCGGCCTGGAAGACGGAGCGGAACTCGCCGAGGGCGGCGTCCAGGCCCTTGCGGAGGTCGTCGTCGAGCGCCTTCCTCTCGCCGATCTTCCGGGGCAGCTCGGGGTGGCGCGAGTCGAGGAAGGCGAGCAGCTCCTGCATGTAGCGGCCGACCTCCTCGACCGGCACCGCCCGGATCCAGTTCTGGCCCGCCGGGTCCTTCTGGGTGGCGGCGTAGATCTGGACGACCTGCTTCTCCACCGGCAGCGGCTGGTACTGCACCTGCTTCAGCACCTCCACCAGCCGCTCGCCGCGGGCCAGCGTCTCCTGGGTGGACTTGTCGAGGTCGGAGCCGAACTTCGCGAAGGCGGCGAGCTCCCGGTACTGCGCCAGCTCGAGCTTCAGCGTGCCGGCGACCTGCTTCATCGCCTTCACCTGCGCGGCGCCGCCGACGCGGGAGACGGAGATGCCCACGTTGATGGCCGGGCGGACGCCCTGGTAGAAGAGGTCGGTCTCCAGGAAGATCTGACCGTCGGTGATGGAGATGACGTTGGTGGGGATGTAGGCCGAGACGTCGCCGGCCTGGGTCTCGATGATGGGCAGCGCGGTGAGGCTCCCGCCGCCCTCCTTGTCCGAGAGCTTGGCCGCCCGCTCCAGCAGCCGGCTGTGGAGGTAGAAGACGTCGCCGGGGTAGGCCTCGCGCCCCGGCGGCCGGCGCAGGAGCAGCGAGAGCTGCCGGTAGGCCACCGCCTGCTTCGAGAGGTCGTCGTAGATGATGAGCGCGTGGCGCCCGGAGTCGCGGAAGTACTCCGCCATCGTCACCCCGGTGTAGGGCGCGAGGTACTGCATGGGCGCCGGGTCGGAGGCGCTGGCCGCGACCACGGTGGTGTACTCCATGGCGCCGTACTGCTTCAGCTTGTCGACGACGCGCGCCACCGTCGACTGCTTCTGGCCGATGGCGACGTAGAAGCAGTAGAGCGCGTTCCCCTTGTTGTTGATGATGGTGTCGACCGCCACCGCGGTCTTGCCGGTCTGCCGGTCGCCGAGGATGAGCTCCCGCTGGCCGCGGCCGATGGGGACGAGCGCGTCGATGGCCTTGAGGCCCGTCTGCATGGGCTCGTGCACGCTCTTCCGCTTCACGATGCCGGGCGCCTTGATCTCGACCTTGCGGCTCTGCTTCGCCTGGACGGGGCCGCGGCCGTCGATGGGGTTCCCCAGGCCGTCGACGACCCGGCCCAGCAGCCCCTCGCCCACCGGGACCTCGGCGATGCGGCCGGTGCGCTTCACGACGTCGCCCTCGCGGACCGCCTCGGCGTGCCCCATGACCGCGACGCCGACGTTGTCCTCCTCCAGGTTCAGCACCAGGCCGCGGGCCCCGCTCGCGAACTCGACGAGCTCGCCGGCGGCCACGCCGGAGAGGCCGTAGACCCGGGCCACGCCGTCGGCCTGCTGCAGGACGGTGCCGGTCTCGGCGACGTCGACCTTCTTCCCGTAGTCCTTGATCTGCTCCCGGATGATGCGACTGATCTCGTCGGCGCGGATGTCCATTGCGTTGGTCTCTCCGGGTTTCGGCGAAGGGCGACCGGCTAGCGTTTCAGGGCGCGGCGCAGGTCCTCGAGCTGGGCCCGCAGCGAGCCGTCGTAGACGAGACTTCCGACCTGGGCGACCACGCCGCCGAGGAGCGCCGGGTCGACGGCCCGCTCCACCACCACCTGGGCCTTCGAGGCCGCCGCCAGGCGCTCCGCCAGGGCGCCGGCCGTCGGCTCGTCGAGCGCCGCGGCGCTCGTCACCCGGGCCCGGACCCGCCCCACCTTCTCGTCGGCGAGCCGGCCGAAGGTGTCGGCCACGGCCGGGAGCTGGGCGAGCCGGTTCCGCTCCGCGAGCAGCGCCAGCAGGCTCGCCGGCTCGCGTTCGAGCCCGAGCCCCGAGGCGAGCCGGGCGGCGACCGCCTGGCGCTGCTCCTTGGTGTGGACCGGGCTCGCGAGGAGGGTGCGGAGCTCGGGCGAACCCTCGACCGCCTGCTTCACCTCGGCGAGCGACCGGGCCCAGGCCTCGACCCGGCCCGCCTCCGCGGCGAGGTCGAACAGGGCCTTCGCGTAGCGGCGCGCGATCGATCCGACGAGCATGAGGGGCGCCCCGCTTAGCACGCCCCGGGGGTCAGGTCAAGCGCGTTCCGCGCCCAAACCCCTGTGCCGACCGGCAGTTAGGCCCGATTTGACAGTCGATTTCCGCGCCTTACGTTGCTCGTGCCCGGACAAGAGGACGAAAAAGGAGAGAGATCATGGCGATGCTGACAAGGTGGGGCCCCTGGCGCGAGCTCGCGCGGGTGCAGGACGAGATGGCTCGGCTCTTCGAGGATCCGATGGCGCTCCGCTCCGGCGAATCGGTGGGCTGGACGCCGGCGGCGGACATCTACGAGGACGAGGAGGGGCTCTCGCTCCGATTCGAGCTCGCGGGCGTGGAGCCGAAGGACGTGGACATCCGCTTCGAGAACGGGACGCTGACGCTCAAGGGCGAGAGGAAGCTGGAGCGCGAGGACAAGCGCGAGAACTACCACCGCGTGGAGCTGGCCTACGGCGCCTTCACCCGGACGTTCTCGCTGCCCGCCACGGTGGACGCGGAGAAGATCCGCGCCGAGGCGAAGAACGGTGTGCTGACGGTCTACCTCCCGAAGAAGCCGGAGGCGAAGCCGAAGGCCATCAGCGTGAAGGTGGGCTGAGGCTTCCTTCACGATGCGTGGAAGCGAGAGGGCCCCGCCGCGGCGGGGCCCTCGCTCTTCCGGGGCCGCGGGGCCCTTCCGGGATCGCTAAATCAGAGCTGCGGCACCGCCGCCACCGATGCGCTCGCCTGGCCCGCGCCGGCGGCCGGGTTCTCCATCTTGCACTGGCCCTCGAAGATCACGCCCTTCTCGATCATGAGCGAGGGCGTCTCCACGTTGCCGCGCACCCGCGCCGGCTGGTGGAACTCGACGCTGAGCTTGGCGCGGATGTCCCCCTGCACCTCCCCGTGGACGATGAGCGTCCCGCAGGTGATCTCGGCGGAGATGCGCGCGCCCTCCCCCACGACCAGGACGTCGTCGGTGACGATGGAGCCGGTGAACTTCCCGTCGATGCGGACCGTCCCCTCGAAGGTGAGCTTGCCGTCGAACTCCGAGCCGCGGCCCAGGAGCGCGTTGAGGTCGCTCGCGGCCGGGGGCCCCGCCGCCGGCTGGTCCTCCCGCTTCAGCATCGCCATCGGTCCTCTCCTCGCCAGGTCCCGGGGCTCCTAGGCGCCGATGCGCGCCAGGATCCCGTCGAGCTCGTCGAGGGAGGTGTACTCGATCTCGAGGGCGCCGGCCACCTTGGAGCGCGGCCGGACGCGGCACCGGCAGCCGAGGCGGCGCGAGAGCCTGGCCGCCAGGTCGCGGAGCCCGGCGGTCTCGGCCGGCGGGTCCCGGCGCTTCCGCCCCGCGCCGAGGAGCTCGCGGACGAGCCGCTCCGCCGCGCGCACCGAGAGCCGCTCCCGGACCACACGCTGCGCCGCGCGCCGGATGGCGTCCGGCTCCTCCAGGCCCAGGAGCGCGCGGGCGTGGCCCATCTCCAGCTGCCCCTCGCGCATGGCGTCCCGGACCTCCGCCGGGAGCCGGAGGAGGCGCAGCGCGTTGGCCACCGTGGAGCGCTCCTTGCCGACCTGCGCCGCCACCTGCTCCTGCGTCAGGCCGTGCTCCTTCACCAGGACGTCGAAGGCCTCGGCCTCCTCCACGGCGTCGAGGTCGGCGCGCTGGAGGTTCTCGACGAGCGCGAGGAGGAAGGCCTCGCGGTCGGTGGCCTCGCGGACCACGGCCGGGATCTCGCGGAGACCGGCGCGCTGCGCGGCGCGCCAGCGCCGCTCGCCGGCGACGATGCGGTAGCGCAGCCCGTCGCGCCGGACCAGGATGGGCTCGACGACGCCGTGCTCGCGGATGGAGGCGGCGAGCTCCATGAGCCTCGCCTCGTCGAAGCGCTTGCGCGGCTGGCGGGCGCTCCGCTCCACCGCCTCGAGCGGGAGCTGGAGCACGGCCCGCCCCGGCGCCGAGGGCGCGGCGGGCGGCGAGGCGTTGCCGAGGAGCGCGGCCATGCCCCGGCCCAGGGCCGGCCGGCGGCGGTCGGC